>JAGRBM010000391.1 GCA_020434085.1 Chrysiogenia bacterium
CCTCGGTCGCTTTCCAGCGGTTGCTCGATCCGGTCTGCCGGTGTCCGAAGCGCGGGTCGTTCATTTTTCCGTCGCGCATTTCGAGGATGGCGTTTTCGATTTTCTTCCAGCGATCGGGAAAGGCCGCCTGCATCCGCTCACTGAAAACGGGAAGCACCTCACTTGCCAGCCGCACGGGCAGGCAGAAGGCGCGCGTCGCTCCGGCGGCTGCGGCTTTTTCCAGCAGCGGTGCCATGTCCGAGTCGTTGAGTCCCGGAATGATCGGCGCCATGGCCAGCGTCACCCGGACGCCTGCGTCCGCGAGGGCCCGTATGGTCTCCAGCCTGGTCGCGGGCGACGGCGCGCCGGGCTCGACCTTGCGACAGGTCTCGGGATCGTGGAAGGGAATGCTGACGGCCGCGCTGGCCAGGCCGAGCGCTGCGAGTTCGCCGATCACGTCGAGATCGCGGCGGATGAGCGCGCTCTTGGTGATGATCCCCACCGGGTTGCGGTATTCAAGGCACGCTTCCAGGCAGCGGCGCGTGAGGCGGTAGTGGGCCTCGAGCGGCTGGTAGCAGTCGGTGTTCCCCGAGAAGGCGATGATCTCCCCGCTCCAGGACTTTTTCTCGAAGTGCGCGCGCAGGGCCTCGGGCGCGTTCATGCGCACCACGATCTTCCGGTCGAAGTCCGTGCCCGCCCCGAAGTCCAGGTACTGGTGCGAGGGACGCGCGTAGCAGTAGGCGCAGGCGTGCTGGCATCCCCGGTAGGGGTTTAGACTCCAGCGAAAGCCCACGTCCGGGCTCTCGTTCTTTGCAAGAATCGCCTTCGCCCGCGTCTCGTAGACCTTGAGCTCATCGGCAGGCGGCTCGCCGATCCACTCCACCTCGGTGGTATGCCAGGGATTGGGCGGGTTGGAAACGGGGCGCAGCATGAGGGCGATAATTGCCGTATATTTTGCGAAAATCAAGGCGGGCAGCTTTGCGCGTAGAAACCGATTCCCGCTCCTCAACGTGCACGCGCACGTGCACGCGCACGTGCACGCTGAGAAACCCCGGTTGGCGCCGCGCCCTTGATGACAGCCCGATGACTTGTCACCTCCTCCCCCGCCACGTAACTTCAACGCCCGCGGGGAGAATCCATGAAGCTGCACACCCTCATCTTTGCCGGTATGGGCCTCGGCGCGGTCGCGGGACTGGGCCTGTGGAGCATGGGCGATGGCGCGCCGCTCTACGCGAGTGCCATGTGGTTTCTCGACCTGGTGGGCAAGACCCTGTTCGTGGGCTCGCTCAAGATGCTCGTCGCCCCGCTGATCTTTGCGAGCATCGTGGCCGGCGTGACCAGCCTGCCCTCGCGCCGCGACCTGGGGCGGCTGGGAAGGCGCGCGTTTTTTTACTACGCGGCGACGACCAGCGTGGCGGTGCTCATCGGGCTCATCTTCGTGAACGTGCTGCAGCCCGGACGCTGGGAAGCGGCGGACAAGATCAGCAGCTCGCGCGCCACGCATCTTGAGCAGGTCGAACGCGAGTTTCTGGCCGAGCGCGGCGTGCAGATCGAGGAGCGCCTGCGCGGGCTTTCGCAGAGCGAGGCACTCGAAGAACGCGCCCGCATCGAGGCGAAGTACCATCCGGAATTTCTCGAGCGCGTTGCGGAGCTCGAACAGTCGGGAATGCAGGGTGACGCCTCGGCGCGCTACGAGAAGATCCAGCAGCGCAAGCAGACCCCGCTCAATTTCGTCACCGACATTCTTCAGGGAATGATTCAGAACCCTTTCAAGGCGCTCGCATTCAATTCCTCGTTGGGCATCATCTTCTTCGCGATTCTGCTGGGGCTCGCCTGCATGGCCGTGGGGGAACCCGCCGCCCCGGTCGTCTCGTTCTTTCAGGGACTCAACGCCGTCATCATGCAGATCACCCACTGGATCATGTCTCTCTCGCCGGTGGCGGTCTTTGCGCTCGTGGCGGGGCTCATTGCCCGACAGGGGCCCGACGTCTTCGGCACGCTGGCGGGCTACGTCGTCACCGTCATCGCCGCCATCGGCGTGCACGTGGTCTTTCTGCTCTTTGTCTGCGCGAAGCTCGGCGGGCTCTCACCCCTCACCTTCCTCAAGGGAATTCAGGACGCCTGGCTCATCGCGTTCTCCACGCGCTCGAGTGCCGCGACCCTGCCAGTCACCATGGAATGCCTGGAGGAGAACCTCGGCATTCCCAAGAAGGTCACCGAGTTTGTCCTGCCCATCGGCGCCACAGTGAACATGGACGGGACGGCGCTCTATGAAGGCGTCGCCGTGATTTTCCTGCTGCAGATGTTCGGTGCCATGCCCGACGTGGGGATCTCGCTGGGCGTGACGGCGATGGTTCTGATCTTCCTGACCGCCGTGCTCGCCAGCGTGGGCGCCGCCGCCGTGCCCGATGCAGGGCTCATCACCATGGTGCTGGTCGCCAACGCGGTGGGACTGCCCGAGTATTACCTCGTTTATATCTTCTCGGTGGACGCGCTGCTCGACATGTTCCGGACCTCCACCAATGTCATGGGCGATGCCGTCGGCGCCGTCGTCGTCAATCGCTTTGAAGAGCAGCCCGCCTGAGAAAGACATGCGCCTGTTCGTCTACGGCACGCTGATGCGTGGCGAGTCCAACCACCGCTACCTGAAAAGTGCACGCTTCGAGCGCGCGGCAGCGACGCGCGCGGAGTTTGCACTGGCGGACTTCGGCGACTACCCGGCGATTGTCCGGCCCGGAAGCTGCGCGATTACCGGGGAGCTCTATGAAATCGATGAGGCAACACTTGCCCGCGTGGACGAGCTTGAAGAAGTGCCGGAGTTCTACGAGCGTTGCGAGATCGTCCTCGAAGACGGAACGGTTGCTCTGACCTATGTGCTTCCGGTGCACTTTGTCGAGCGTGAGGGCGGAACGATTCTCGACCACGGCGACTGGCGAAGGCGCCGCTGAGTTACCTGGCCTTTTTGGCCTTCTTGCGCTTTCGCGGCGCGCCCGGCTCCACGCCGAATCGCGAGTCGCCCTCGGCGATGCAGGCCATCACTTCAAGGATCACTTCCTCGAACTCATCGTGACGCTCCGGCAGATAGAGCCACTTGCCCAGCACCCGGTGGGGCGAGAGCGCGGGGAAGTCGGCGATAATGGCGGCGTGCTGCTCGCGCGCGGTGGGCAGCAGGACGCCCTGCCAGTCGGGCTTTCCGCGATCTGCAAGGACAACCATCATGCGCCCGTGCAGGTAGATTGCCTCGCAGCCGAACATGGCTTTTTGAAAATAAGAGTCAGATTCGGCCAATTCCTCGACCACCCACTGCAGGGCATTGCTGCGTTTTTTTCGTGCCATGGCGTTCCTCTTGCGGCGGCGCGGGGGCCGTGACTAGTCTAGGTGCTGTCAGGAAGAGGTCCCAGCCCCGGGGCATCTCAGGGAGTTTCCAACCACCATGTTTTTCCGACATCTACCCCGCGCGCTCAGCGTGCTGGCGCTTGTACTTTGTTTGTCCTGTCAGGGCTCGGACTTCACCCCGATTGTGGGGCTCACCGAGCGCCCCTCCAACAAGACGTGCCTGGCACCGCCCAAGCCCTCGGGCAAGAACGTCGCGATCGAGCGCGCGTTCCCGAACCTGACCTTCACCCAGCCCCTGGCCCTGCGCCAGCGCCCCGGCGACAACTCGCTGTGGTACGTCGCGGAAAAGGGCGGCGTGATCCGCGTCTTCGATAACGACGACATGGCAATGAGCTCGTCGGTCTTTCTCGACATTTCAAGCCTCGTCGTAACCGGCGGCGAAGCCGGCCTTCTCTCCTTTGAGTTTCACCCCGACTACCCGGACACCGCTGAAGTCTTCGTGACCTATGTGCGCTCCAAGATGGGCGGCGGGTATGAAGAAGTCCTCGCGCGTTTTGTGAGCCCCGACATGGGCGATACCCTCTACAATACTCCCGAAGACATTCTCGTCACCGTCGACGAGCCGCTCACCACCCACAACGGCGGCGACATCCATTTCGACTCGACCGGCCTGCTCTACTGGAGCCTGGGCGACGGGGGGTACACTACCTCAACGCAACCCAACGGCCAGGACACCAGCAACATCCTGGGCGCGGTGCTTCGTCTCGACCCCGACGGCGATGACAGCGTCATGGGTGGCGGCTGCGACATGCCCTACGGCATTCCGGCTGGCAATCCCTTCGACGACGCGGCCTGCCCTACCGGCGGCGCCGATGATGTGCGGCTCATCTACGCATGGGGCTTTCGCAACCCCTGGCGCTGGAGCTTCGATGCCGCGGGCGCCCACCAGGACTCGCTCTGGCTCGCCGATGTGGGTCAGGCGAGCTGGGAAGAGGTCAACCTCGTCACCGCGGGCGCCAACTACGGCTGGGCGGTCAAAGAAGGCTTCGATTGCTTCCCGCCGGGAACCACAACCTGCGACGACACGGGCATGACCGACCCGCTCCACGTCTACAGTCACGATGATGGCTCGGCCATCACCGGCGGTTATCTCTACAACGGCACCGACGTGACCGACTTTGTTGGCGAGGATGTCTACCTCTTCGGCGACTTCGGCAGCGGCAATATCTGGGGGCTCTTCGACGCCTACGGCACGCCCGATCCGATCCTGCTCTTTGCCGGAACGGGGCTGGGCATCTCCGCCTTCGGCGAGGACGTAAGCACCCGCGAGATCTACGTCGTCGACCTGCTCGGCGGCGGTATTCACCGCATCGTCGACAGCCCCAACGAAGCGGTCGGCGGCTTCCCGGCCCTGCTCTCCGAGAGCGGCTGCGTCAATCCTGCTTCGCCGCTCGAACCCGCCAAGGGCGTCATCCCCTACGAGGTCAACGCCCCCTTCTGGACCGACGGCGCTTTCAAGGAGCGCTTCATCGCGATCCCCGACGGCACCCGCATCAGCGTCGGCGCCGACGGCGACTGGGAATTCCCCGCCGGTTCCATGATCATGAAGCACTTCTATCTCAACGACCGCCCCATCGAGACACGCTTTCTCGTTCGTCACGACGACGGCCAGTGGCAGGGCTACAGCTACGAGTGGCGCACCCCGCCCACGGACGCCGACCTGCTGCCCGCCGAAGGCAAGACCATCATGGTGGAAGGCCAGCAGTGGCTCTACCCCGGTCGTGGCACCTGCATCCGCTGCCACACGGGCGCCTCGGGTTTCACGCTGGGTCCCAAGTCCCAGCAGCTCAACAAAATCGTGAGCTACGGCGAGGGCGACGAGGCCATTGAGGCCAACCAGCTCACCACCTTCGAGTGGATCGGACTGCTCGACTCCCACGCCAATGTGGCACCGCTCGTCGATCCGACCGACGAGAGCAAGGACGTCAACTCACGCGCGCGTTCCTGGCTGGATACAAACTGCTCCATGTGTCACCAGCCCGACGGGCCGGTCGCCATGGTGGACATGGACCTGCGCTACCAGATCCCGCTGGCCGACATGAATATCTGCAACGCCACGGCGCTCTACGATCCGGGTTACAAGCGTCTGGCACCGGGCGACCCCGAAAACTCGCTCATTCACATTCGCACGTCGTCGACCGACTACGGGGGTCTGCGCATGCCGCCGCTCGGAAGTTTCATCGTCGACACCGACGGCACGGACCTGCTCGATGCATGGATCACCTCGATCGGAAGCTGTCCCTGAACCGGGCTGAGATGGTGAACCCTTCCCTCCGGGGCGGGCATCTGTTACTTCCACAAGCTCCGGAGGAAACACGATGAGTTTGAGAGTCGACGCGCTTTTTCAACCGATTACATTGGGCAAGCTGGAGCTGAAGAACCGGCTGGCCATGGCACCCATGACCCGCAACCGCTCGCCCAAGGGCATTCCCGGCGATGATGTGGCCGCCTACTATCGCCGGCGCGCCGAAGCCGACATCGGGCTCATCATCACGGAGGGAACACCCCCGCCCCACAAGGCGGCCGTGGGTTATCCCAACGTGCCACTCTTCTTTGGCGAGGAACCGCTTGCCGGATGGAAGCGCGTCGTCGACGAAGTGCATGCCGCGGGCGGCAAGATCTTTCCCCAGCTCTGGCACGTGGGCAGCATCCGCCAGGCAGGCATCAACCCCGGCGGCGACCTGCCGGGCTACGGTCCCTCCGCGATCGTCCATCCCAACCACGCCAAGATCAATCCCAACAAGCAGGCGCAGCCGCCCCACGAGATGACCCAGGTCGACATCGACGAGTGCGTGCAGGCCTTTGCCACCGCGGCAAAGAGCGCGCAGGACCTTGGCTTCGATGGCGTGGAGATCCACGGCGCCCACGGTTACCTGATCGATCAGTTTTTCTGGGAGACCACCAACCAGCGAACGGACAAATACGGCGGCAGCTTCGAGAACCGGCTCAACTTCGCCATCGAGCTCATCGCAGCCACGCGCGCCGCTGTCGGGCCGGACTACCCCATCTGTTTCCGCTTCTCCCAGTGGAAACAGGGCGACTACAACTGGAAGATCGCCCAAAATGCCGAAGAGCTCGACCGTTTCCTCACACCGCTTTCGCATGCCGGTGTGGATATCTTCCACGCCAGCACGCGGCGCTTCTGGGAGCCCGAGTTCGAGGGATCGGACCTCAATCTGGCCGGCTGGACACGCAAGATCACGGGCAAGCCCACCATCACCGTGGGCAGCGTGGGGCTCGACACCGACTTTCTGACCACCTTCAAGGGCGTCACCGCCAAGGCGGCCGGCATCGAACAGCTCGTCGAGCGCCTGGAAAAGGGCGAGTTCGACCTGGTTGCCGTCGGCCGCGCCCTTCTGAGCGACCCCGCCTGGGCAAGCAAGGTGCACGAGGGAAGGAGCGACGAGATCGTCGACTTCAATCCGGCATGCCTTGCCAAGCTCATCTGAACCGCGCTTCATCGCGCAACACGCACACAGATGCCGCTACGGCGCATTTTGGGCCCCTTGAAAAGGGGCCCGCTCTGCGCTTTCATAGCCCGCCGTTGAGCAATTCATCGAAGTTCGGGCCCGTGGGGACGGGCCTTTCATCGCAGGGGATGCGGCCATGGCAGCCATTGATTCGCTCCTTCAACGCGCCGTCCAGATCGGCGCCAGTGACGTTCAGGTCGCAACCGGCTCGCCGCCCATTGTGCGGCGCTTTCAGCAGCTCACACGCTTCAAGGCCAACCCGCTCACCGCGGCCCAGACCCAGCACCTGCTCTACGAAATCCTGACCGCCGAGCAGCGGGCCATTTTTGAAAAAGACTGGGAGCTCGATTTCGCCTACGAGATCGACGGCTTGGCACGGTTTCGTGTCAACGCCTTCATGCAGCGTTACGGCCCGCAGATCTGTTTCCGCGTGATCCGCCAGCCGATTCCAACCTTCGAACAGCTCGGCATTCCCGAGCTGATGAAGAAAGTCTGCGACAACCACCAGGGACTGATTCTGGTCACCGGAGGTTCGGGCGCGGGCAAGTCCACGACGCTTGCTTCCATGGTGGACTTCATCAACACCCATAAGGCCCACCACATCCTCACCTGCGAGGACCCAATCGAGTACATCCACCCGATCAAGAAGGGCGCGGTGAACCAGCGCCAGCTCTCTACCCATACCAAGAGCTACAAGAACGCGCTGAAGGCGGCGCTTCGCGAAGATCCCGACGTCATCATGGTCGGCGAGCTGCGTGACCTGGAGACCATCTCGCTGGCCATCAGCGCCTCTGAGACGGGTCACCTTGTCATTGGATCGATGAACACTTCGAGCGCGCACAAGACCGTCGACAAGATCATCGACTCCTACCCGCCCGAGCAGCAGAACCAGATCAAGTCCATGCTGGGCGAGTCGCTCAAGGCGGTGTTTACCCAGCGCCTGCTGCCACGCGCCGACGGGCAGGGCCTCGTGATGGCTTACGAATTGCTGCTCGGAAACCTGCAGCTTGCCAACCTCATCAAGGACGGCAAGACCTTCCAGATTCCCAACATCATGCAGATGGGAAAAACTCAGGGGATGCGCACCATGGACGATTCGCTGATGCACTTCGTCCAGGGCGGTTACATCAGCGGCGACGTCGCGCTGCGCAATGCCGCCAACCCGAAGACCTTCGCCCAGTTCGCCCAAAGCAAGGCCGCCCAGCAGCAGGTCGCCGCAGAGCAGGCCGCTGCCCAGGCTGCCCAGAAACCGCAGGCCTGAACCCAACACGACGAGAGAGCATGATCCATGGCAGCCATTGACACATTGCTGACTTACATGAAGGGACAGGGCGGCTCGGACCTTCACCTGTTCGTGGGACGTCCGCCGCTCATTCGCAAGCGCGGCGAGCTCACCGAGATCGAGGGCCAGCCCGTGCTGACCGCCGAGGCTTCCGAGAAAATTCTCTCGGAGATCATGAACGAGGAGCAAAACCAGAAGATCCGCAGTCACTTCGACGTGGACTTCGCCTATGAGCCCGCCGACGGATCGGCGCGCTACCGCGTCAACGTCCTGCAGCAGAACCGCGGCATGGGCGGGGTGCTCCGCATCATTCCCACCGACATTCTGACCATCGAGCAGCTTGGCCTGCCGCCAATTGTGCGCGAGATCGCCATGTATCCGCGCGGCCTGGTGCTGGTGACGGGCCCCACGGGCTCGGGCAAGTCGACGACGCTCGCGGCGATGATCGACTTCATCAACGAGAGCAAGGAAGCCCACATCATCACAATCGAGGATCCCCTCGAATTCGTGCATCCCAACAAGCGCTGCCTGCTCTCCCAGCGCGAGGTGGGCACCCACACCCGCAGCTTCGCCAACGCCCTCAAGATGGCAGCGCGCGAGGATCCCGACATCATTCTGGTCGGCGAAATGCGTGACCTCGACACCATCCGGCTGGCGCTCAACGCCGCCGAGCTGGGCATTCTGGTCTTCGGCACGCTGCACACGAACTCGGCGGCCAAAACGATCGACCGCATCATCGACACCTTCCCCTCCGAAGAGCAGTCGCAGGTGCGCGTCATGCTCGCCGACGCCCTCAAGGCCGTCGTCGCCCAGCAGCTCCTCAAGACCGCCGACGGCAAGGGTCGCTGCGCCGCCAACGAGATCCTCATCGGCTCGAGCGCGCTCGGAAACCTCATCCGCGAGGACAAGACCGGCATGATCAATTCCATGATCCAGACCGGCACGGGCGTGGGCATGCAGAGCATGGATCAGGCCCTGCAGAAATACGTCCAGGAAGGTCGCATCACCGCGGCCGCGGCCTACGAGAAGGCCATCGACAAGAAGATCTTCGAGAAGATGGTGCAGGCCGAAGGCGCTGCCCCGCCGCCGGGGGCGTAAATTCCAGAAACAAAAAAGCGGGCCGACGGCCCGCTTTTCTTTTGCGTGTTGCCGGAGCTTCTAGCTCTCCTGCACGGCCGCGATCAGTTCCAGCACGGCGGCCTTGCCGTCTCCGAAGAGCATCAGGCAGTTGTCGGCGGCAAAGAGCGGATTGGGGATGCCCGCGAAACCGGGTGAGAGGCTGCGCTTGATCACGACGACGGTGCGCGCCTTGTCCACGTTGAGGATCGGCATCCCCGCGATGGGACTGCCCGGATCCGTCCTGGCCAGCGGGTTCACAACGTCGTTGGCGCCGATCACGATCACCACATCGGTCTGCTCGAAGCTCGGGTTGATCGCGTCCATTTCTTTGAGCTGCTCGTAGGGGATCTCCGCCTCGGCCAGCAGCACGTTCATGTGGCCGGGCATGCGGCCTGCCACCGGATGGATAGCGAATTCCACGCTTGCGCCGTGCGACTGAATCTCGTCACACAGGTCGCGCACCGCGTGCTGGGCCTGCGCCACGGCCATGCCATAGCCCGGCACGATCACCACGCGCTCGGCCGTTTCCAGCAGCATCGCGACCTCCGCCGCGGAGGTCGACTTCACCTTGCCGCCATAGACTTCGTCGGCGCTGGCGGTCTCGCCGCCCGCCGCCATGACGCCGAAGAGCACATTCGTGAGCGAGCGGTTCATTGCCTTGCACATGATGCGCGTGAGGATGATGCCCGAGGCGCCCACCAGCGAGCCCGAGATGATGAGCACACTGTTGCCGAGCACAAAGCCCGTCGCCGCAGCTGCCATGCCCGAATAGGAGTTGAGCAGCGCGATCACCACCGGCATGTCGGCGCCGCCGATCGGCGTTACAAGGAAGACGCCCAGCAGCGAGGAAATGCCGACGAGGATCCAGAAGTAGAGCTCGTTGGTCGGGTCGGAGATGAGCAGGCCGCTCGCAACGAGGGCGGCGACCAGCACCACCCCGTTGAGATACTGCTGCCCCGAGAAGGTCAGGAACTTGTCCGAGATGAGTTCCTGCAGCTTGGCGAACGCAATGAGACTTCCCCAGAAGGTGACCGCGCCGATGAGCCCGGTCGCGGCGGTCGCCACCGTAAAATCGACTTCGGGCACGCCCTTGCCGGTGGCCTCCAGCAGGCTGCCACCCGCCACCAGCACCGAGGCAATGCCACCGAAGCCGTTGAAGAGGGCGACGAGCTGGGGAATCGCCGTCATCGGCACCTTCGCCGCAAGGATCGCACCAAGGGCCGAGCCCACGACGATTCCGGCGAAAATCACCTCATAGGAAATGATTCCCCGGTCGAGCAGCGTAACCACGACGGCCAGGAACATGCCCAGCGCGCCGATGAAGTTGCCGCGCACCGCAGTGCGCGGATGCGAGAGCCCCTTGAGCCCCACGATGAAGAGGACCGAAGCCACCAGATAGGTAAGCTGCGTGAGCCACTCCGGGAGTTGCCTGGCCGTTTCGAGCACGCGCTAGCCCTTCTTCTTGAACATGCCGAGCATGCGGTTGGTCACCATGAACCCGCCGACGACGTTGATGGTGGCAAACACCACGGCGAGGAATCCCAGAATCGTGCTGAGCTGGGAGTGCTGGGTTCCCGCCGAGAGCACGGCGCCGATCAAGGTGATTCCCGAAATCGCATTCGATCCGCTCATCAGCGGGGTGTGCAGCGTGGGCGGCACCTTGGTAATGATCTCGTTCCCGAGCAGGAGCGCGAGCACGAACAGCGTGAGTTGAACAACCAGATCATCCATTGGCAGGCTCCTCAGTGGGGGTCTCTTCGGCAGGCTTCTCACTTGCCGGCGGAGCCGACGGCGTCTCCCCCAGCAATTCACAGATGCGCGGGTGAACGACCTTCCCGCCGCGCGCCACGAGCGTGCCGGCGGTGATTTCATCTTCGAGGTCGAGCGTGAGCTGTCCTTCTTTGAGCAGGTGCTGGACAAAGGTGACGATGTTCTTGGCGTACATCTGGCTGGCGTGCATCGCCACTTCCGAGGGCAGGTTCGTCGGGCCGTGAATCGTGATGCCGTGGACCACGACGGTTTCATCGGCCTTGCTGAGCGCGCAGTTGCCGCCGCGCTCGGCGGCCAGATCGACAATCACGCCGCCCTTGGGCATTCGCGCAACCGCGTCTTCGGTGACAAGCAGCGGCGAGGGCTTGCCCGGAATCGCAGCGGTCGTGATCACCACGTCCGAGCGCGAGACCACATCGGCCAGCAGTTCGCGCTGGCGCTCGTAGAAATCCTCACCCTGGGCCTTGGCGTAGCCGCCCTTGTCCTCGGAATCGCCGGTCTCGAGATCGAGCACGACGGCCTTCGCGCCGACGGACTCGATCTGTTCGGCCGCGGCCGGTCGCACGTCATAGGCCTCGACCTTTGCCCCGAGCCGCTTGGCCGTCGCAATGGCCTGCAGTCCGGCCACGCCCGCACCGATCACGAAGACCCTGGCAGGTGTCACCGTTCCGGCGGCGGTCATCATCATGGGAAAGATTCGCGGCAGGCTCAGCGCCGCCTGGATCACGGCCTGGTAGCCCGAGAGCACCGCCATGGAAGAGAGCGCGTCCATGCTCTGGGCGCGGGTGATGCGCGGCATGAGTTCCATCGAAAGCAGCGTCGCACCGCCGCCGGAGAGTTCCTTCATCGCCTCGGGCCCGCCCAGCGGGTCGAGAAATCCGATGACGGTCTTGCCGCCGGCCTCAGGCGCGGCGTCGCGCCCGTGCACACTCAGGATCAGCTCGGCCTGCGCGAAGACCTCCGCGCGGGAAGCAATCTTTGCGCCTGCTTCGATGTACTGGGAATCGGGGTGGCCCGAGGCCGTGCCCGCGTCGGTCTCGACGAGCACTTCGCAGCCTGCGGCACTGAGGGCGGAAACCAGTGAAGGGACCAGCGCCACCCGGCGCTCATTCGTGGCAGTTTCCCTGGGCACGCCAACGATCATGAAGCTTTCCCCTGAGGTTCCGTCAGACACTCGCGCAGTCCCGTGATTCAGCCGCTCAACTGATTTCGGATTCCCCCACAGAGTAGATGATCGCGTGGCTACCTACAAAAACTCTCCGTCTCCGGAGGTTCCATCGGCTAGACTTCCGCCCATGCCGTATGAAGCCGCAATCAGGCTGGGAGTATTCGTGGGCCTGCTCGTCCTGATGAGCGCGCTCGAATCGTTTGTTCCGCGTCGCCCGCGCAGCGAGGGCCGGGCCCGCCACTGGGCCATCAACCTGGGGCTGACCGTTGTGGACACCCTGGCCCTGCGCCTCACATTGGGCGCCGCGGCCGTGCAAGCGGCGCTCATGGCCCATGCCGAGGGCTGGGGCCTGCTCGCGCTGGTGGACTGGCCCGAGTGGCTGGAGTTCGTCGTCGCGCTCGTCGCGCTCGACTTCGCCATCTACGTCCAACACGTGCTCACCCACGCCCTGCCGATCCTCTGGCGCCTGCACCGGGTCCACCACAGCGACATCAACCTGGATTCGAGCAGCGGCGTGCGCTTTCACCCGGTCGAGATTTTGCTCTCCATGCTCTACAAGGTGGCGCTCGTCTTCGCGCTCGGTCCCTCGCCGGTCGCCGTGATATTCTTCGAGGTCATCCTCAATGGCTGCGCCATGTTCAACCACGCCAACGTGAAACTGCCTGAGGGCCTGGACCGCGTGCTCCGCACGGTGCTGATCACCCCCGATTTCCACCGGGTCCATCACTCGGTTGAGGTCGCCGAAACCAACTCCAACTTCGGTTTCTCAGTTCCCTGGTGGGACTGGCTCTGCGGGACCTACCGCGCCCAGCCCGAAAAGGGCCACGAGGCCATGGACCTAGGCCTTGCCGAACACCGCGAGTCGCTGGGCCTGGGGCCGCTGCTTGTGCTACCCATGGAACGCCGGATCGGCGACTATAGTTTCAGTGAGGACCGCCCATGAGCACGGTTGAGACCATTACCTTTCCCACCGACGGCGGCATGCAGATGCGCGGCTGGCTCGGGATTCCAGCCAAGCCCAAGAAAGATGCACCCGCGGTGCTGGTCATTCACGAGGCCGTGGGGCTCCACCCCAACATCAAGCCAATCGTCGAGCGCTTTGCATCCGAGGGCTATGTCGCCCTGGCTCCCGATCTGTTCGACAAGCCCGACCCCACCCCCGTGTGCGTGGTGCGCTGCATGTCGGCGATGTACACCGGCAAGGGGCAGGCCGTCGAAGACCTCAAGTCCGCGCTGGCCTATCTCAAGGGACGCAAGGAAGTGGACGTGAATCGTCTGGCCGTCGCGGGCTTCTGCATGGGCGGCGGTTTCTCGCTGGTCATGGCGCTGAACCCCGACATCAAGGCGGCCGCCCCTTACTACGGGATGAGCAAGCATTTCTTCGACAACGTGGGCAAGAGCTGCCCGGTGGTCGCCGGCTACGGCGGCCGAGACGCGGCCTTCGGCAAGGTGGGCTACAAGCTCGAAAAGAAGCTCGCCCGCGCGGGCATTCCTCACGACGTGAAGACCTACGACGATGCCGGTCACTCCTACATGACAGCCTCGCTGCCCGGGATCATGGGGACGCTCGGGCGCATGATGCCGCTCAAGGTCGACTACCGTCCCGAGTGCGCCGAGGACTCGTGGAAGCGTATGCTCGGTTTCTTCGCCCAGCACGTCTAGTTCCGATCCGGAGGGAATCCCATGTCCGAGAATAACCAGGACCTCGCCAAGATGAGTTGCGCCGGCTGCGCAGGCGAACTCTCCAAGCTCACCACTGAGCAGGTCGACAACCTCATGCCCCAGCTCCCCGGCTGGCGCGCAGAGGGCGACTTCCTGCGCAAGACCTTTGAGTTCAAGGACTTCGTGACCGCGATGGCTTTTCTCAACAAGGTGGCCGAAGTGGCCGAGGCAGAGGGCCACCACCCCGACTTCCGGCTCCATAGCTGGAACAAGGTGGATTTCGAGATTCAGACCCACGACATCGGCGGGCTCAGTGAGAATGATTTCATTGTGGCCGCGAAGATCGACCAGGTGGCCTGAGCGCTAGTAGCGCGGCACGCTCGGATCGATGAGCGCCGACCAGGCGTCGATCCCGCCCTTGAGGCTGAGCACCTCGTTCTCGATTCCAAGCTGATGCATCAGGATTCCAGCCGCCTGCAGGCTGCGCACGCCGTGGTGGCAGATGGTGATGACCACGGCCTCTTCGGGTGGTTCGAGCTCGTCCGAGCGGCGCATGATCTCGCCCAGTGGCAGCAGGGTGCTGCCCGCAATGGCGCCGATCTCGAACTCGAAGGGCTCACGCACGTCAAGCAGGAAGAGCGGCTCTTCTGCATCGAGTTTTGCTTTGAGGTCCTGCACGGTGATTTCGTTCACGATGGCTCCTTCCCGGCCCTTCAATGCCGGGGCGCGGAAACGTAACACCAAATCCGATGCCGGAAAGCCCCAAAACGGTTGATCGCTGGGCAGCCCCTGCGGTAGGCTCGCCCCAGCCATCAAAGCCAACCAAGCAAGGGAGAACACTCCAATGGGTGAAATGATCAGTTACAAGCGGCCCGACGGCAAGCAGGCCAACGGATATCTGGCCAATCCGGCCGCGGGCCAGAGCGCCCCGGGCATCGTGGTGATCCAGGAATGGTGGGGCCTGACCGACCAGATCAAGGGCGTGTGCGACCGCTACGCCGCCGCGGGCTACCGCGCGCTCGCCGTGGATCTCTACGACGGCACTGTCACCAAGGACCCCGACGAAGCGGGCAAGCTGATGAACTCGACGAACTTCATCGAGGCCGCCGAGCAGTACGTGGGCGGCGCGGTGGATCACCTCAAGGCCACGGGTTCCTCCAAGGTCGCCGTCACCGGTTTCTGCATGGGCGGTGCCGTCACCGTCATCAGCGCGGTGAAGGTCCCCCAGGCCGACGCCGCCGCATGCTTCTACGGCATCCCGCCCGCCAGCGTCGCCGATCCCAAGGACATCAAGATTCCCTTCATCGGCCACTTCGCCGATCACGACGAGTTCTTCAGCGCCGACATGACGAACGCGCTCGAGGAGGGCCTCAAGGCCGGCGGCGCGAAGTCGGCCGTCTACCGCTACGACGCCCAGCACGCCTTCGCCAACGAGCAGCGCCCCGAGGTCTACAACGAGGCCGCCGCCAAGCAGGCCTGGGAGCGGACGATCAGCTTCCTCAAGGACAACATCGGCTGAGCATCCTGCTCAACCCACAAAAAACGCCGCCCCTTCGGGCGGCGTTTTCTTTTTTGAGTCATTGCCTGCGAACTAGAAGTTCTGGAAGACCTTGTCCTTCGAAACGCCCGCGCCTTCGAGCGCCTCGGTCACGCCGGCGACCATGTCCTTCATGCCGCAGACAAAGGCGACGGCTTCCCCAAGGATCGGCGGATCGGCCTTGAATGCGTCCTGCACGTGGCCTTTGGGGCCCTTCCAGTCGTCGCCGGCCTGTGAGCAGACGCGGATGACTTCCGTGCCCTTCTGCCAGGCGGCCAGTTCATCGGTGAAGGCGAAGTCCTCTGCTTTTTGCTGGCCGTAGTAGACGATGACCTTGCCGAAATCGGCGCGATTGGCCAGCACGTGCTGGATGACCGAGCGGATGGGCGCAATGCCCGAGCCCACGGCGAAAAGCAGCAGGTCCTTGCCCTTGGCCTCGGCCAGGGGGTAGCCCTTGCCCGCCGGCGGCTTGGTCTGGAGGATGTCCCCGTCGCCCTTGCCCGCCAGGGCATCGGCAACCTCGTTGCCGCGCTTGACCAATAGTTCAAAGTTTTCGGTGCCGGGCGCATTGCAGAGCGCGAAGTAGCTCTTGAGCTCCCCGCCGGGCGAGAGCTCGAGATATTGGCCCGGAATCGTGTGTGCCTGTTTCATTTCGCCCGCTTCGAGAATGAGCCGGCGAAGCTGCGCAGTCTCGTCCCACGCCTTGAGAATCCTGATCTCCTGCATGATTTCCCCACTTTGCTTGGATGTCGTCGCATTCTTATAGAGCCCCCCGCCCGGAGGGGTCAAAAGGCTGTCCCTTTGCATTCACTTTCAACGCCGCTCACTTGGGAGCGCCTTGATTGGAGCGCACGAGCCGAATATACCTTTCTCACATTCCACCCGATTTCTCCCAAGCACTGGAGGGCATATCCAAATGAGCGAAGAAACCGAAACCAACCAACCGCCGCGCCTCGAACTCAACGGCCCGGCCCCCGACTTCACCGCCAACACCACCCACGGACAGCTCACGCTCTCCAAGTGGGCCGCGGGCGACTGGGTGATCCTGTTCTCCCACCCGGCCGACTTCACGCCGGTCTGCACCACTGAGTTCATGGCCTTTGCCGAGCGCGCCGAGTCCTTCAAAAAGAAGGGCGCGAAGCTGCTGGGTAACTCCATCGACTCCATCCACAGCCACATTGCCTGGGTTCGCAACATCAAGCAGAACTTCGGCGTGGACATCCCGTTCCCGATCATCGCAGACCTGGACCAGAAGGTCGCCCAGCTCTACAACATGGTCCACGAGGCCAGTTCCGCCACGGCGGCCGTGCGCTGCGTGTTTTTCATCGACCCGAAGATGCGCGTGCGCGCGATGATCTACTACCCGCTCAACGTGGGCCGCAACTTCGACGAGATCGAGCGCGTCATGGACGCCTTCAACACCGTGGACAAGCACGGCGTGGCCTGCCCGGCCGATTGGCGTCCGGGCGACGACGTGATCGTGCCGCCGCCGGGAACAACCGAGGATGCCGAAAAGCGCGTCAACGACAAGAGCCTCAAGGTGACCGACTGGTATTTCTCCAAGAAATCCCTGTAATTTTGCGTTTGTTACCAGCAAAAGCCCCTGCCCCGGCGGGGGCTTTTCTTTTGATGCCCCGAAGCTCC
>JAGRBM010000392.1 GCA_020434085.1 Chrysiogenia bacterium
AGATCTCCTTCATGCTCCGCGACGCCGGGTATGAATGCGACGCCGAGAGCCTCTCGCGCCTTCGCGGGATGGTGAGCGGTGTGCGACTCGAAGCCGACCATTTGAAGAACCCCGCAATCATCTACCTCATGCGCAGCGAGCGCGGGTTCAAACCGCTCGTCAATTACATCGAGTACGACGCTGCCAAACACCAGGTTTCCAGCAAGGACTACACCTGGCGTTACGCGCCCGAGCGCCCGTTCATGATCACCGACATGATCTACCCGATGCTTCAGGGGCGTGGTACGAAGGACATTCAGGACCGGCTGCGCGTGCGCGTCCGAGCGACCGGCCCCACGGGCCTTGTGAAGCTCAACTTCGACGAAGAAGACGTCGACATTCACCTGAACGGCGTGCGCACCGGGCCCATCCGGCTGGTGCGCGAGATGGAGGGCGCGATCAACGTGCTGCCCGGCTTCTCGCTTCCGGTGATGCTCACCTTCATCAACTACGACCGGCTCTGGATCGCCGATGTGCGCTTTCGCGTGCCCGCGCCGGCGGCCCTGTTCGTGGGCTCGCTCGACCTGCGCGTCGTCAATGACTTTACCGACCTGCGCGGCACGCGCATCACCACCAAGGCCAAGCCCGAGGGCGTGCTGGTCGACGGCCAGATGATTGCCGAGGAAAAGACCCTCGAGTTCGGCGATGAGCCCTGGTATCTCGTGACCGGTTCGGGATTCAACCAGGTCGTTGCCGTGGACTACGACCGCAGTCTCAAGCTCAACGCTTCGAGCTACTTTATCGACGACGAGAACCTGATCGAACCGCCCGAGGACGTGCCCGGCTGCGTGCCCTGCGTGGGTTACCAGTTCCTGCACTGGGAAGACCTCAAGCCGCAGAACTACCGCTTTGTGGGAAAGCTCTCGGTCATCCCCGCATTTCCCGAAGGCGGCGGCAGCGGCTTCTACAAGACCCTCAATGCGCCGGTGAAAGTCAGCGCTTTCTCGATCCCGCCCGGCGAGTCCTGATGGCCGTGGCGAGCCCGCGGCCGGTATGCAACACTCCCGCCTGAGAAATCACTCCCCGAATGTGTGAAGGAGCGACCATGAACGTCCGACTGATTCGAAGTGCATTGATCCTCGCGCTGCTTGGCTCCGTGCTGGGCGGCTGTGTGTGGAAATCCGATTTCGAAGCGCTGCAGGAAAAGCAGCGCAACACCTACGAAGAACTCCTCGACGCGCGCGATAAAAACAATGAATTGCAGGCCAGCAACGCCGCGCTGCAGGGAGATCTTGAGAAGACCAAGCTCGAACTGCAGAAGAAGATCGCCCGGCTCGAAGAGACACTGACCGAGCAGCAGCGCGAGAGCACCGACCGCCTCAAGAAGCTCAAGACCGATCTCGAAGAGGCCAAGCGCACCGGCAGCGAGCAGCTCGCCGCGCTCCAGAGCGAGTACGACGCGGCCAAAACAGAGGCCGCCGAGCAGATCGCCGAGACGGAGACCGAGCTGGCGGCTGCCCGCGAGGCCGCCGAGGCCGCGAAGAAAAAGGTGGAGGAGATCTCCGGCACCTACGAGCAGCTCGTCGGCAACCTCGAGAGCGAGATCAAGGACAAGTCGGTGCGCATCTCGCGTCTCAAAAACGAACTGAAGATCGACCTCGTAGACAAGATTCTCTTCGACTCGGGCAGCGCCACAGTGAACGCTCGCGGGCGCGCGGTGCTCAAGAAAGTGAGCGACGCCCTCAAGCAAATTCAGGATCGCCAGATCGTGGTGGAAGGGCATACCGACGACCGCCCGATCAAGGCAGGGCCGCTGGCGAAGATCTACCCCACCAACTGGGAGCTCTCGGCCGCGCGCGCGGTGGCGGTGGTGCGACTGCTCCAGGAATTCGGCGTGAAGCCCGGTCGCATGGCGGCCGCGGGCTACGGGCCTTACCAGCCGCTTGCCAGCAACAAGAGCGCCGAAGGGCGCAGCGCAAACCGCCGCATCGAGATCCTGCTGCAGCCCATCCGTATCCGCGAAGGCCTCAAGGAGTAGCGATGTCAACCTACAGCTCGCCCACCAAGCCGGGCGTCGAGAAGTATCTGGACGGGCTGCGTCCCAAGCCCGACGCGGTGCTCAAGAAGATGATTGCCCACGCGGAGAAGGACGACGTGCCAGTCGTCTCACCCGATGTGGGTGAGATGCTCTACCTGCTGACACGCGCGAACAAGCCCGCGCGCATTGTCGAGTGCGGCACCGCCATCGGCATGAGCGCGCTGCATTTCGCGCGGGGATTGAAGGATGCGAAGGTAAAGGGCGTCGTCGATACCTGCGACGTCTCTGAAGAGCGTCACGCCCAGGCCGCCGCCTACATGAAGCAGGCGGGGCTCTCGCGCTACGTGAACTTCCGCACCGTGGGGGCGCTCGAGTATCTCAGGAATAACCGGGCGCCCATCGACGTGCTGTTTCTCGACGCGGTAAAAGAGGAATACGCCGACTACGTGCGCGCCGCGCTTCCGAAGATGAAAAAAGGCGCGCTCATTATCGCCGACAACACGCTCTGGCACGGCTACGTCTCCGGCGTGCGCAAGCCCAAAGGAAAGTTTTGGCAGGAGAGCACCAAGGCGCTCTCGGCCTTCAACAAGTTCTTTGTGAATCACCCCAAACTCTACGCGCGGATCTTTCCGATCGGTGACGGGCTGGGTGTGGGAACGGTTCGCTAGGGGGACTTCGACGGCTCTAGTCTGTCATCCCGAACGAATGTGAGGGATCTCGCAGATACGAAGGCTGTTGCCGATCAAGGGTCATTGCTGGTTCGTCGTTGCGAGATCCCTCACATTCGTTCGGGATGACAGGGAAGGTGGGGTGAAGGCTAGGGCGAGGCCTGCTCGGTGGCGGGCGTCGAAAAATCGGCCGGCAGCTTGAACTGCAGGGGCTCTTCGCCAATGCGATACATCAGGAAGATGAGCAGCACGGTGAGGCCCAGGAAGCCGCCGAGGGCAATCACCCACAGACGGATCGGATAGCCCGAGAGGCGCCAGACGCTCTCGCCTTCGTAAATCTTGTCCTCGTCCATAGAAGATCAAGCCTAGCGCAAGAGGAATCATCATGGCAGAGCAACTCGGAGAGGTCCTCTGGTTTTCAAAGGAGAGGGGATTTGGCCTGATCCGCACGGGCGACGGAGCTGACTTCTACGTCATCTTCGAGGACATTGCCGAGGAGCCCCGGGAGCTTGAGCCGGGCGAGCTGGTGAGTTTCGAGCCCGGAGCCCGCGGCACCGCCCGCATCGCCCGGGCCGTGCGGCGCGCGAAGTCCTGAGAGCGCTGGCGCCTCGTTGACCCTCCACAGACCCGCGAGTATAGGTGAGTAATCTTTTTCGCGCCTGCTGCTCTTCCTGGCGGGAGAGGGCCCCGGGCGCCGATATTTCAGGTTTTCTTCCTTGAGTAAGTCCAGCTTCGACGTGGTGATCATCGGCGGCGGTGTCAATGGAACGGGCATTGCGCGCGATTGTGCCTACCGCGGTTTCAGCACCTGCCTGGTTGAGCAGCGCGACCTGGCCACGGGCGCATCGGGCGCCAACTCCGGCATGATCCACGGCGGCGCGCGCTACATGGTCAGCGACGTCAAGACGACCAAGAAGAGCTGCGAGGACTCGGGCTACATCCAGCAGATGGCCCCCCACATGCTCTTTCGGATTCCCTTCCTCATGCCCATCACGCAGAAGGGAATTGCCGGAAAGATCTTCGGTTCGCTCTTCGAGACCTATTTCGAGGGCTACGACCAGTTCCAGCCGCTGAAAAACGGCAAGCCCCACACCCGGCTCACCACGCAGGAAGCGCTCGCCATCGAGCCGGGCCTCAAACCGAAAATGGTCAACGGGGCGGTCACCATGGACGAGTGGGGGATCGATCCTTTTCGCCTGTGCACGGCCAACGCGCTCTCGGCCGCAGAGGCAGGCGCAACCATCCGCAACCACACCCGCGTCACCGGTTTTCTCTTCGAGGGAAAGCGGGTCTGCGGCGTAAAAGTCCAGGACTTCCGCACCGGCGCCCACGAAGAGATCCGCGCCAGCGTCGTCTTCAACGCCGGCGGGCCCTGGGTGCTCAAGATTCTTGAGGGCACCGGTGCCACGGCGAAGATGCGTCCGGGCAAGGGCGTGCACGTCATCCTCGACCGGCGCGTCGTGAACGTGGCCGTGATGTGCAGCGCCGTCGACGGGCGCAGCATCTTCATCATGCCCCACGACAACTCGACCATCATCGGCACGACCGACGATGACTTCTACGGCGATCCCGACAGCCTCACCGTGAGCAAGGACGAGGTCGAGTACCTCATTCAGGGGATCGA
>JAGRBM010000393.1 GCA_020434085.1 Chrysiogenia bacterium
GAATCCCAGTAGTAGAAACCCGGAATGGTGATCAGTTCGGTGGCTTCGGTATCGACCGGGTAGTTGAACGGGACGCCGAGCGCCTTGGCATTGAGCGAATCGGGCGAGGCCATGGGGCTGCTGACCGTCGCAGCAATATTGAATTGCAGGTCATGGGTGTATTCGCCGATGTAAGGCCCACCAGCGACCATGCAATCGTCCCGATCGAAATCGTAGGCGCCGCGGTTCAACGTGTAGAGCGTACCACCGCCGACCATCAGATTGTCCGTGACCAGATCCTCGGCATTCAGATCTTTAATGTAGATAAACGGATCAAAGCCCGGATCGCTGGCCATGAGACCATCGGTAAAGAAGATGAACGCCTCCAGCGTACCTTTCGTGGTGCGGAACCCGACGCCGACGAAGCCGAGATAGGTATCCATCGAGGTGTCATAGTCCACACCAATCAGGCTGACCTGCCAGCCGGATCCGCCCAGGTCGGTAACGCCCTTGCTCATCATGGCGGGGGGCTGCTGCGGCACATCACCCTGGAAACCGTCCGTCAGGGTATCGAGCACCCTATCGGTGAGATCGATATCCGTCATTGCCGCCATGTTGATATCCGACATGCGTGCGTTGAGGGCGGCGAGCTGCGCAGCGAAAACCCCCTGTGCGGTCAGGTCGTCATCGGAGCAGGAAGCCCCGACAATCAGCACCATCAGTGCGATCACCACAGTTCGAAGTCGTCCCATTTTCATACCTGCCTTTTCCGCCCCTATTGGTTATTTTGAGCTCGATTCTAGGCGACGAGGCGCTTTGCGGCCAATGGGCCCCCGATTGAAAAACCCGCCCATAGCGGTTAGCTTGCGCCCCAGAGGATGATTTTCGCGGCACAGGCTCTCCAGAAGCATTCCAAGGGCGGCCCGGGCACATCGCCGGGACCGCAGGTCAACCGGCATCAGGCGGCGAGGGAGTGAGGCTCGCCGCTTCGGGGCACGCCGGGCGGGAAACTCCCGTTTCTTCCTCACATGGACACGCGATTCTGCATGCGCGATTTCGACGACAAGTTCCATGACGAATGCGGGGTGTTCGGGATCTTCAACCATCCCGAGGCCGCGAACCTGACGTACCTGGGTCTCTACGCCCTCCAGCACCGCGGGCAGGAGAGCTGCGGCATCGTCTCCAGCGACGGCAGCTCGCTCTACTCCCACCGGGCGATGGGCCTGGTAGCCGACAACTTCAATGCCGAGATCATGGACCGCCTTCCCGGCAGCTCCGCCATCGGCCACGTCCGCTATTCGACCGCCGGCAGCAGCCACATCAACAATGCCCAGCCCTTTGCCATGGACTACCGGCACGGGGCGCTGGCGCTCGCCCACAACGGCAACATCGTCAACGCAGGAGTTCTTCGCGAAGAACTCGAGCAGCGCGGCTCGATCTTCCGTGGCACGGCCGATACGGAGGTGGTCGCCCACCTGATGGCCTCTTCGCGGGCCGAGACCACGCTCGAGCGCGCCGCCGATGCGCTGGTACAGCTCCGCGGGGCCTATTCCATGGTGTTTCTGACCGAGACCCGCCTGCTGGCCGCGCGCGATCCGCTGGGATTCCGCCCCCTGATGATCGGGGAGTTCGATGGCGCGACGGTGATCGCGTCCGAGACCTGCGCCTTCGACCTGATCGGTGCCAAGTTTGTCCGAGAGATCGAGCCCGGCGAGTTCGTGGAGATCTCCGCCGAGGGCGTCCGGACGCTCAAGCCCCAGGCGCCGCCCGAGCCGCGCATGTGTATTTTCGAATACATCTATTTCGCCAGGCCCGATTCCCAGATCTTCGGGCGCAATGTCTACGAGACGCGAAAATCCTTTGGCCGCCAGCTCGCGCGCGAGACCCACGTGGACGCCGATGTGGTCATTCCGGTGCCGGATTCGGGCGTGCCGGCGGCGCTGGGTTATGCCGAGGAATCGGGACTGCCGTTCGAGCTGGGCCTGACGCGCAACCACTACGTGGGACGCACCTTCATTGAGCCCCAGCAGTCGATCCGCCACTTCGGCGTGCGCATCAAGCTCAACCCCAATCCGGGGACCCTGCGCGGCAAGCGCGTCATCGTGGTCGATGATTCCATCGTGCGCGGGACGACCTCAAAAAAGATCATTGCCATGGTCCGCGGCGCAGGCGCAAAGGAGGTGCACATGCGCATCTCCAGCCCGCCGACGACGGGCCCCTGCCACTACGGTATCGACACCCCCACGCGCGAGGAGCTCATCGCCTCCCGCATGAACGTCGAGGAGACGGCGAAGTATCTCGAAGCCGACACGCTGGGCTATCTCACCGCCGAAGGCCTGCGCCTGGCGCTCGAGGACCGGCCCTACCACTTCTGCGATGCGTGCTTTACGGGGAACTACCCGATCGACATCTCCAACTCGGTGCGCAGCCGCCAGATGCGGCTCTTTGAGGAGCGCAAGAAGTGAGCAAGGCAAAGACCCTGACCGGCCTGACGGCGGCCGCGGTGATCGCGGCGCTGGGCACCGGCGGCTGCGGCGAGAAGCAGACCTACCCCCCTGCCCCCGGCACGGCGGGCGTGGCCGCTCACTATGAGGCGCCCGGCGCCAATGACGAGCGCACGGCCGAGATGGAGGAGGCCTACCACGCCCTGCTGGCAGAGCACACGCAGCACGTGCGCGGGGTAGCGAACCTCTTTGATCTGCCGGTGGCCTACGACGTGGCCTACCTGTCCTGGCCGGTGACAAATGCCGAGCTCAAGGCCCGCGCGATGCGCCGGATCTGGGACGAGGCAACCTATGAGGCCGAGCGCGAGAAGGCCGCCGCACAGCACCGTGAGAGCTACGTCTTCCGCCTGAGCCTCTACACCGAGAATCTCAAGGAAAACCGCCTCGGAGGCGCCGAAGGCTCCCCCTGGAAGGCCTTTCTGGTCGTCGGCGGCAAGCGCGTCGCCCCCAGCCGCGTGCGCCAGATCAGCGGTAAGGACTCCGAGCTCACCTGGCTCTTCCCGCCGCTCGATCGCTTCGAAAAACTCTACGAAATCGAGTTCCCCCGCACCCCGGCCCCGGCCGAGATCCCGGCCCGTCTGGAACTCACCGGCTTTCCCGACACCACCTACAGCGAGTGGTATTTAAGCCGCGA
>JAGRBM010000394.1 GCA_020434085.1 Chrysiogenia bacterium
ATCGCGGTTGGCAAAGTCGATGCACGCCGAATCGCCCATCGGCCCGCAGCCGGTAGGCGAGATCATGGGGAAGACGTTGGCCGTGTCGATCTGCTCGGCCGTCGGGGTGAGTCTTCCGAGCGCGAAGAGCTGCGCGTAACCGACGTCGACGACCGAGACCTTCCCGTCGCCGTTGATGTCGCCGAAGGTGTCCTGCGCATGGGCGAGCCCCACCTGCGTCAGGCAAAGCAGCCCCCACAGCAGCAGCGCTGCCGGCCAGGTCCTTCGATTGTCGCTCGCGCGTCTCACGCTTTGCTCACACTCCGGGTCGCCCGCTCAGGCGGGCGCCCTGCACAAATCCACTCAGGGAGCGCCGAAATACAGCGGCGTTCCCTGCAGAATGCTGAACTGCACTTCGGAAATCGTGCCGAAGTCGCAGAACCCGAACATCACATTATTGAAGCGCTGGGTGACCTCTTGCGAGGTGATCGTGGGCACGGGGATCGCGCTCACGTCGTAGTCCAGGCGGTCGAGCAGCTCACCCGGCCCGGTGCCGTCACCGTCGGGGTCGGGATGCAGCGAAAGATCGAAGCTCCAGACCCCGCGCGTGGCAAGGCCGGCGATGCTGAACGCATTGGCGCACGTGCCCGGCGGGATCTCCGAATACAGGGCGCGGGTCTCGGCCCCGCCCATGCCGTCTTCGAGCAGCTCGCCCTGCGGGCCCTTTGCCGCCAGCAGATCCACGGGGAAGAAGTCCTCGGGCTGGGGCACGCCCGCGCAGTCGCCATCGGAGGGCGTGCAGAAAATCGTCGTATCGAGATCGGCATTGGCCTGCAGACCGGTGAACGGCACGGTCGAACCGGCGGTGTTCGTCACGTTGTATCGGAAACGCGCCGAGCGCGGCACCGAACGCACGGTGATCGAACCACTGTTCATCCCGGTGGTGCAACCCCCGGTGAAGGCGGCCGTCACGGTCGCCGTTGCGGTCGCTGCGTTCACATTGCCGTTGGAGATCACGCACGCGCCGACAACGGGGTTGCCGCTCACCTGCGTAAGCGTCTTGGGCGCTTCGAGCGGCGCGTCGCAGTCGCCCGCGCTGAGCGTCGGGAAGGTCGTCCCCGCCGCGCTGCCCGAGGCGCTCAGGCGCACCTGGCAGGTCGGGTTGTCGCCGGCATTGACGTAGTCATCGCCGTTGAAGTCCTTGATCGTCACCATCACCCGCGCGGCGAAGGGATCGCCATACTTGGTCGAGGCGTCCATGCCGTAGAAGTTGAACAGCTCCGGCGCGGTCGTGCTGCTGGCCGCGTGCTGGCTGTAGATTGCCGTGGTCGGCGCGGCGAGCGAATCCTCGAACGCGATTGCCAGACTCGCCGGCAGGGTCGGATCGCGGCCCATGGTAAAGGGCGGCGTCAGCTCGATGAGATTCGCCGGCGAGAGATCGCTCTGGTCCACCTTGCGAAGGCGTGCCAGGAAGTCGGCCTGAATGGTCGGCGAGGCAGTCTGGTTGTTGTTGACCTGCACGTAGAAGCGCGCGCGCTGGGTCGAGATCGCCAGGCTGCGCGTGGCGGTGAACGAGCCCACGTTGCAGGTATCACCCGCTTCGCAGAAGCCTTCGACCTCGGTGTCGCCATCGTCGGCGACGAACAGGCTGTAGAGCCCGTCGGGAACCGGCTCGTCGGCGCACATGGTGGGCCCGATGCTCGGGCCCGTTCCCGGCACCGACTCGGCGTAGCTAACCACCTTGCACTCGACGTACTCGCACTCGACGCCGTCGGTAAATGCATTGGCCCGGCCGCCGCGGTCACTGAAGCACGCGGGCGGCGCGCCCGGCACCAGCGTGTCATCGCCGGCGAACTCGCATTGGAGCGCCACCGGGGTCGTGCACTCGGGGTTGAAGAGCAGTTTCTTGGTCGCCGGCGCAAAGCCGACCGCCTCCGTATCGGGCACATCGACACTCACCGAAATGCCGTTGACTCCGCCAAAGGGTGTGGGAGAAAACGGCGGGTAGAGATATAGATCGTCAGTTTGACCGAGCGTCGTGCCCGGCGAAACGTACACGATGTCACCATTCGTGGAAGGCCGGCACGTCGTCCCCGGCCCCTCACAGACCCGGTAAGTCAGCCCCGTCCCCGAAGGACCGTCAAATACCAATGAAACCTCAGTGTCGTCGTCGGGAGATTCCGTTGGATCAAGTAAAGTTCCCAGCACCTTTTCGATTTCAAACCATACCGGCACGCGCGGACGCAGCGGATCGAGCGTAGTTCGTTCGTAATCGGCTGCATTGTCCGAACAGGAGATAACGGTCATGCCTGCCGTGGCATCGCTGGTAAGCACCTTGCAATTCTGGTTCAGGCCGCCGTCGCTCGCATCACCCGCACCGGTATCGCAGACATCGGCGCCGCCCATGCCGCACACCGGTTTGGTAAAGAACGCATCAGAAGGCAGCAACGGGTCGGGAAGAAAAAGCAGTGAATCGGGAATCAGCATCGTCTCACCGGGTC
>JAGRBM010000395.1 GCA_020434085.1 Chrysiogenia bacterium
CACCCAAACAAAAGGGCCGCTAGCTGCGGCCCTTCTTCTTGGGGGTCTTCTTCTTCGCCTTCTTCGGCGGGCTCTTGACTAGTTTCCGGGCCACGGCGTCGAAGTCGATGTCGTGGAAGTCATCGGGGTTCAGGTCGGGCTTGGGCTGTTCTTTCTTCGTTCACATCGCGCTCCAAAGATAACAAGAAAATGGGCAGAATAATACATATTTGTCATTAGCGGCTACGGTTGGGCGATGTATCTCGCATACTTCGATGAATCCGGCGACTCCGGCTACAGGAGCACCATATCCAAAGCATTCGTGCTCGGGTGCGTCCTCGTCCGGTCCGACCAGTGGCTTCCCGCGCTGGATGCCCTCAAGGCATTCAGAACGGCCCTGCGTATTGAGCATGGGATTCCGATGGATTTCGAGCTGAAGGGTCACCATCTCGGGCGAGGAAAAGCGCTCAAGCGGTTCGGATTAACTGAGGCGGAGCGGCGGCGCATCTACCACGGCGCGCTCCAGGTCCTTAACGACACCGGGTATTTCAGAGTATTTGGTGTGGTTATTCGGAAGGACCTGATCAAGGCGAGAGGCCGCATTGATCCACGCATTGAGGGCTGGGTGCGCGCGATTGAGCGGGTTCAGAGTTTTGCCGTCGAAAACGAATCCTTCGCCACGCTCATGCCAGACGTTGGCCACGCGGAGCTTATCAAGCGGTTGGTGCGCCGGATGCGGCGACACAACGACGTTCAGGGGAAATTCGGAACTGGCGCTGTCGTTGACCACAAGCTCCTTAACATTGTCGAGGACGTATCTGATCGAATATCGCATGAGTCCTATTTTGTGCAGGCCGCCGATTGGGTCGCATATGCGGCTCACCGGGCCTACTACCCGTTGCGCCGATGCTGCGACAACAAGGTGTGGTTTCAGCTAGGGGATTGCCGCGTGCTCGACGTGAGCCGCCTGAATGACCGTGGCGACGAGTTAAACGGCATGGTGGATTGGCCAAAGCCATAAAGCAGTAACCCCCGGACGCGCCGGGGGTTATTCAAATCCTACACCGGGCACAGGCCACGGTTCAGAGTTTTCAATATCAAAGTATCAATGCGCCGGGTGATTGTCAACCAGCGCTGTCGCGGTTTCGCTTAACCAACTGTTTTATAGGTCAGGCGCTTGCCTTCGATGCCGCTAAGCGCGTTGACCGTTCGCTCCAAATCGCTGACCTTACGATTGTTATACCGGAAGTCGAATTCCCCGCAGTAGCGCTTGAGGTGCTGCTCTCCGATGTGGTGATAGGTGCCGTGAAGGCCCCGCTTCATCACCGCAAAGAAGCTCTCAATGGTGTTGGTGTAGACCGGCCCACGAGCATATTCCCCGGTGCTGTGCTTGACCACGCTGTGCTGGTCGAAGTCCTCGCTGAGCCGCGTATACTGGCCAGCGTCATCGGTCATCACATGGGTAGCCTGCTCTACCTGCTCACGCAGGATCGGGCGCAGCGTCTTGGCATTGACCCGCTCCACATGGAAGCTGCGCACGTTGCCGTCACGCTCCACGAGGCTAAACACCTTCATCTTGTGCTGGTAGCCGCGTCCGGGCTGGCCCGGCTTCTTGTTGTTGCCCCAGAAGGTTTCGTCGGCTTCCACGACCTTGCCAGCACCGCCCAGCTTCACAAACTCGCTGTCGGCCATGGCCTCGCGCAGGCGGTGGGCCATGAACCACGCAGTCTTGTAGGTGACGCCCAGATAGCGGTGGAGCTGGTGGGCGCTAAAGCCCTTCTTGCTGGCGCACATGAGGTAGGCGGCCTGTAGCCACACGGTCAGGGGAATCTTGCTGTCCTCAAAGATCGTGCCGGTCTTGATCGTGAACTGGCGACGGCACTCGCCGCACTTCAGCACCTTGCGGGTGCTCTTTGCCCGCTTCACATTCAGCCGGTAGACCTTCACGTTTTCCACCCCGCACTTGGGGCAGGTCACGCCGTGGGGCCAGCGAATCTTTTCCAGATATTCGTGGGCCGCGTCTTCATCCTGAAACTGGGGCTGATTGAGAACCGGGAGCGCCATAACCTCTTACCTCACATCCCCAAATATACGGGGTATATGTGGGTGTGTCAAGTATATAAGTCCGCTTTTTTTGGCCACAATAAATCTCACCCGCCCCTGCTCCCCCACCGGGGGAGCTGCCAGGCGCAGTCGGGCTGAGGGGGTCAACAAGGCGGCGACCAGGACTGGATTGTGCAGGTACCGCCCCCCCCTCAGTCACCTTCGGTGACAGCTCCCCCGATGGGGGAGCAGGGAATGAAGTAGTTCTCTCCCCCACAAAAAAAGGCACGCCCCCCGAAATCGGGAGGCGTGCCGCGGATTCCTCGATCAGCCCGCCGGTTCGGCGAACTTGAAATTGCTTAGAAGGAGACGCCCACAGCGGCGGTCAGCCGGTGGTGGCTTGCCTCGGTCGCGCCGAGCGCCTGAATGTAGGTGTATTGCGGCGCGATGTAGAGGTTGAGCAGCGGGTAGATCTTCGCGCCCACGCCCACCTGGAACAGGCCGCCGCTCTGGTCGGACTGCACGTTGCCCACATCGGACGTCAGGTAGTCGAAACCACCACCCACGTAGAGGTAGGGCACCAGCGCGTCGGAGACTTCACCCAGCGCGTGGAGAGAGACGATGTCCATCTCCAGGTTGGCCGTGAAGAAATACTCGTGCGCGCTGCCGTTGAAGTTCTCGATGCGGGTGAAGCCCACCTCGGGACGGAAGCCAAACTGCACCGCACGGTCGGTCTGCTCGGTGGCGAAGAACCACGTTCCGGCCACACCCAGCGACAGATTCGACTTGCCGGCGAGCCGGTCCAGGCCCACGAATGCTTCACCCGATAGACGCTTGCGAAGCGACGCACCCTCGGCCTGCGCATGCGCGGGCGCTACTCCGGCGATCACGATCGCCGCCACCAAACTCACTAGGACCCAGAAGCGATTCATCTTCTTCCCCCTAAAATTCTGACCCATTCTCAAAACCGGTCGGCCCTTTGGGCCTCGCGGCAGTCAATCTCTTCCTCTGCCCGGGAGTTCAGAACACCCCGGAGCCTTCCTCGTTTCAGGAGGCCCCGGGGCAGTTCCTTAGTTCTCGGGGTAGTGGACACCCGCGTCCACGCCGCTCGCGCGGGTATCGACCTTCATCGTCGGCGCACTGCCCTCGGTCGTCAGGCTCTCCCACTCGGAGGTAGCAGCCCCCGTTGCATCGTAGGCCGCATCCGCCTGGGCGTTCGTGCCACTGTCCACGCAGGCACTCGTCTGATCGAGGTAGAGTTCAGCCACGCCGTCGGCATCGGCGAAGTTGTCGCCATTGCTGATGTCGTCGAGGTGACCCAGGCTCAGCACGTCCGCAATCACGAATGGATTGGGACCAGCAACCAGCGTCGTGTCGGTGTCCGCCGCCGCGGTCTCGCCGCAGTTGTCGGCGTCGCCGGTCAGCGTGCCGACACCGCCGAGCTCTGCGTCCGTCGAGTTACCGTTGTCATTGTCATAGAACACCGAGTTACGAACAGTGACCGTCGGCGTTCCTGCCACACCCGCGACTGCGAATACGTTGTTATTGCTCGCATCGTTGTTATGGAACGAGCTGTTGACGATCTCCAGAGTCGGATCCGTTCCGGTATCGGACACGGCGATTGCTGCGCCGTGGTCGGCCGAACTGTTCGAGCTGAACGCCGAGTTGATCACGCGGAGCGTCGTTCCCTGATTGCTGGTGAACTGAATACCGGCAGCCGTAGCACCAGCAACATTGTTGGCAAAGGTGGAGTGACGGACCACGTAGGTCCCCGGCTCGAACTCTGCGCTGATGTTGAGGGCGCCAGCCGTATTGGCTGCAGTGTTTCCGTCAAACACCGTGCGATCGACCAAGGCGTCGGAGCAGTCGATAATCAGCGCGCCACCGACGAATCCACCCGCCGTGTTCTGGGAAACCGACGACGCGGAAATCTCCGCACGCGTTCCAGTGACACTGCAGCCGACATAGAGTCCCGCGGTATTTCCACTCGAGGTCTGATTGTCGGTGATGTCGACCCGGCGAAGCAGGATCTGATCCGCGTCCGAGGCAATCAGTCCTGCGACATCGCCGCCGGTATCGTCGAAGCCACCTTCAACTCGCATGCCGTCGATGACGTTGTGGGCTCCAGCCGAGGGCACCTCAACGACTTCATCGGAATCCCCGGCGTTCTTGTTGCCCGAGGAATCCGTATCACCGCTCATCACGGTGGCACGCGAGGCGCTGAAGAGGTTGTTGCCGCCGGCCATATTGCGACCCGCGACCGAGGTGCTCTCCGCACCGCCCACGCCCTCAAACCCGCCGAAGATGGACAGGCCATCCGTCAGGGTAAAGACGTCGTCGTTTGCCGTGAGGGTCGCCTCGCGGTAGGTGCCGTTCGCCACGAAGATCACGTCACCCAGAACGTTGCCCGCACGGTCGCCGCCCGCGGAGGCCGCGTCGATGGCGTCCTGCGGATGCGTGAAGGCGTCGGTCCACGAAGTGCCGTCGGCCGCGCCGGTGGCGTTCAGGTCCACGTAATGCTTGGCACCTGGCGTGAGATGGAAGCCTGCGTCGGGCGTGCCGGCGGTGGCCCCGTCGACATCCGCCTCTGTGGACTGGTCGATGCGCGTTGTCAGGTCGTCGTGGGCATTGGCTGCGCCGAAGGCCGTCGTGGCCACCGCGTTGTCGCCGATGTCCTGACAGACCGAGCCGTCCTTGAGGAACACGTTGTCCTGGAACTCCACGAACTCGAAGGGATCGGAGAAGGCCTGGACGAAGCCCGAATCGGTGTAGGGCGTCGCCAGATCCTGCTCGGCGCAGGTGTCGTTGACGACCGTGGCCGCCGCGCAATTGATCGCGTCGTCGGCGGTCAGCGGAGCGCCGCCGTTGCCGTCTTCGTTGTCATAAAATGCGGAGTTCGCAATTGTCGGGGTTTCCGTGCCGACGTTGCAGTAGATACCGCCGCCATCGCCGGTGCCGCTGTCATCATTGTCGGCCCGGTTGCGTCGGAAGGTGGTGTGATTGTAGGTCGTTGTCAGCGTGCCGGTACCAACCTCCTCAAAAATGCCACCGCCGTTCTGGTCAGCGGTATTTCCGACGAACAAACCGTTGTTGATGGTCAGATCGCTGGTCCCGGCCATGGTGCCACTGAAGATGCGGATCGCACCGCCGTTAGATGCAGCACTGTTGCCGATGAAACGAACGTTGGTCAGCGTCGCATCCTGGTTGAGGGCTGAAGTGCTTCGGTTGAGACCCAGTGCGCCACTTAAGTTGCCCGCGGTATTATTTTCAAAGGTGACATCCGTAGCGACAACCGTCCCACTGAACGTTACCCGCATGCCACCGCCGTTGTTGCTTGCGGCATTTCCGAAGAACATCACGCGGCTGAGGGTGAGCGAGGAGTCTTGCGCTTCGATTCCGGCACCGTTCGTGGCTGTGTTATTGGAAATCGTAGCGTCGGAAATTTCGACACCGGTATTACCGAAGACAAACACCCCGCCTCCGATATTGAGACCGTCGCCGCCGGAGTCGGCCTCACCCCCGGTGATCGTAACACCGTTGAGCACAGTGTTGTTTGCCGTCACAACAACACTGTCGGCCATGCCGGCGCCATCGAGGATGGTCGCGCCGGTATTCAGGTCGCGGTCGGAGTGCAGCACGTCGCCGACCTCGAAGCCGCCATAATATTGAACACCGGCCACCAAATTCAGGAGTCGGTTTTCGGATGCTGCCGTGTAATCGCCGCCCGATCCGTCGAGCAGTCGCACCACGTCACCCGCGGCTACCGCGCCGTTGATGTTCGAGAGGGTGTCGGGATCGTTCGAGCTGCTGCCATCGCCCGCACCGGCCGCAGCGGCCGCCGCCCAGTAGACGTTGTTGGCCGCGACGATCTCGAGGGTGTCGGTCACCATGTCGGTGCCGTCGGAGATGGTCACTTCATAGGTGCAGTTAGTGATTACCGCCGGGCAGGTTCCCGTGACGTCACCGGTCATGGCATCGATGGCGAACACGCCGCACGAATCGCTGGCCTCGGTGAAGGTCACGCTCTGGCCCGCGTCGTTGGCCGAGCCCGTCACGGTAAAGATCGGAGCCGGCACGGTGCTCAGCGGACACACCACCGAGTTGCTGAGGTTCGTAAAGGTGGGCGCGTTGTTGCCCACGGTCACCGCAACCGAAGCCGGGCCGATGAGGGCGCCCGAGGACGCGCTCACGTTGATGGTCTCGGAAGTGTCGAAGTCGATGTCCGTGAAGGTCGCGATACCGGCCACGGTGTTCACCGGGTTGGTGCCGCCGAAGCTTCCCGCGCCGTCCTCGGTCAGGGTGACCGGGCGACCGTTGACGTTCACGACGTTGCCAAAGATGTCACGCACGCTGACCACGGGCTGGGTCGCCCAGGTGACGTTCGTGACTTCGGGACCGGCCGGCGGGGTGTCGAAGGCCAGGTAGTCGGCGCCGCTGGAATCGACGTCGAACATGGCGCTGGTGCCCGTAATGGTCGGCGGACCGGCATTCACGTCGTCGCCCACTTCAATGATGTAGTTCATGCCCGTGGTGAAGAACGTGACCTGCGCGGTCAGGGTGCCGGCCACCAGCGAGCCGAGCATGGTGTCGATGACCGGATCGACCGCCGCGTCCGTGCTGGTGATCAGGTAAATGTCATCGGTCGCCGTATCGACCAGGTTGCCGTTCACATCCAGCGCGTTGACCGTCACGTCGACCGGGATGCCGGGCTCGGTGATGGCGGTGCTCAGGAGCAC
>JAGRBM010000396.1 GCA_020434085.1 Chrysiogenia bacterium
GGAGTGGACGTCACGCTCACGCAGGAAGCCCTGCCCGAGGATGATCCCCGCCGCCGCCTGCCCGACATCGGGCGCGCGATTTCCGTGCTGAACTGGGAACCCCGGATATCGCTTCGCGACGGGCTCGTCGAAACAATCGCCTACTTCAGAAATCGTATTTGATCGGACTACACTGCAGCACGCATGAGCAAACAGCACGAAATTCCGGCCGGTTGTCTCTCCGTGGTAGTGCCCGCCTACAACGAGGGGGCGAGCATTGCCGAAATCCTTCGTTTGGTGGACGGCCGTCCCGAAGTGGGGGAGATCCTTGTTGTGGACGACGGTTCGGCCGACGATACCTGCGCCGTGGTGGAGGGACTGGGCCTCAAGAAACTGCGCCTTGTTCGGCAGGGAGAAAACCGGGGTAAGGGCGCGGCGGTGCGTCGCGGAATGCGCGAGGCACGTTGCGACTACGTCATCATCCAGGACGCGGACCTCGAATACGAGCCCGGCGACTATCCCGCGCTACTGGCGCCGCTGATCGCGGGGAAGGCCGGCGCGGCCTACGGCAACCGCTTTCACGCAGGCCAGCCCGGTCGCATGAGCCCGCTCTACTACCTGGCCAATCGGGTGCTGAGCTTCTACTCGAACCTGCTCACCGGCTACCGGCTCGGCGACATGGAAACCTGCTACAAACTCTTCCCGCGCGAGCTGGCCGGAAAGCTGGAGCTTCACGAGGACCGTTTTGGATTCGAGCCCGAGGTCACCGCCGAGCTGGCGCGGCTGGGCGTCTCCATCGCCCAGGTGCCCGTTGCCTATCACCCGCGGACACGTGAAGAGGGCAAGAAGATCGGCTGGAGAGACGGCGTGCGGGCCTTGCTCGTGATCACGCGCAGTGCCTTCCGGCGCAGCAGCCTTGCCGGTTGAGGCGCAAACCCCGAAAATCGATAAAGATTTCGCCCCCTTGGAGTCCGCCGTCCCGGCGACTATATAGGGACCACTTTGATGGCCCCCGGCGCGTGCAGCGGGGCCCACTCCGGCCCGCGAACGGGCGGCTGCAGGGCCGCCCAATTTCTCTCGCATCCAAGTCGCGGGCCGCACCCAGGTAGTCGTGGACCAGAAATTCATCCGAAATTTTTGCATCATCGCGCACATCGACCACGGAAAATCGACCCTGGCCGACCGGATGCTCGATGTGACCGGCGCGCTCAGCGAGCGCGAGAAGAAGGCCCAGTTCCTCGACAAGATGGATCTCGAGCGCGAGCGCGGGATCACCATCAAGGCCAGCGCTGCGCGCCTGCTCTACAAAGACCCTGCCGACGGGCAGGAATACCAGTTCAATCTGATCGATACCCCCGGACACGTGGACTTCACCTATGAAGTTTCGCGCAGTCTCAAGGCCTGCGAGGGTGCCATTCTCGTCGTGGACGCCGCCCAGGGGGTCGAGGCCCAGACCCTCCAGAATGTCTATATGGCCGTCGACGCCGGGCTCGAAGTGATTCCCGTGCTCAACAAGATCGACCTGCCGGCGGCCGAGCCTGAAAAGGTCAAAGCCGAAATCGAGGAAGTCATCGGCATTGACGCCCACGATGCCATCTGCATCTCGGCCAAGTCGGGGCTCAATGTGCCCGACGTGCTCAAGGCCGTGGTCGATCAGTTGCCGCCGCCCAAGGGTGATCCAGAAAAGCCGCTTCGCGCGCTGATTTTCGACTCGTGGTTTGATTCTTACCTGGGTGTCGTCGCGCTCGTTCGCGTGGTGGACGGGCGTCTCAAGAAGGGCGACCGCATCAAGCTGATGAGCACGGGCCTCAATTTCGAGGTCACGACCATCGGGGCCTACTCGCCGCACCCCATTAAGCTACCGGCGCTCGAAACCGGCGAAGTGGGTTTCATCTCGGCCGCGATCAAGAGCGTTTCCGAGGCGCGCGTGGGCGATACGATCACGACGTGGGAGCGCGGCGCTACCCAGGCGCTCGCCGGGTTCAAGGAACCGGTGCCGACGGTCTATGCCGGTATCTTCCCCATCGACAGCTCCCAGTACGAAGTGCTCAAGGACGCGCTCTCCAAGCTCAAGCTCAATGATGCGGCGCTGGCCTACGAACCCGAGACCTCGACGGCGCTGGGCTTTGGCTTCCGCGTGGGCTTTCTGGGCCTGCTGCACATGGAAATCGTGCAGGAACGCCTTGAGCGCGAGTTCGATCTCGATCTCATCACGACCGCCCCGAACGTGCAGTACCGCGTGACCACGGAAGACGGGGAGGTCTGCGAGATCCATAAGCCTTCCGACCTTCCCGACGGCAAGATCGAGACGATTGAAGAGCCCTACATCCAGGCCAACCTCTACTGCCCTACCGACCAGGTCGGCGCCGTGATCAAGCTCTGCGAGGAACGGCGTGGCCAGCAGAAGGAACTCAAATACCTGAGCCCGACGCGCACGGTGGTGGTCTACGAGCTGCCCTTCGCCGAGGTGGTTCTGGATTTCCATGATAAACTCAAGAGCGTCACGCGCGGCTTTGCCAGCTTCGACTACACGCCGCTGGGATACCGGGCCTCGAACCTCGTGCGGCTCAATATCCTGGTCAACGGCGAGCCGGTCGACGCGCTCTCGCTGATCGTCCATCGCGACAAGGCCTACTACAAGGGCCGCGAGCTGGCGGCGAAGATGAAGGAAATCATCCACCGTCAGATGTTCGATGTGGCGGTGCAGGCGGCGATCGGCACGCGGGTCATTGCCCGCGAGACGGTCAAGGCCTATCGCAAGAACGTGACGGCCAAGTGTTATGGCGGCGACATTACGCGAAAGCGCAAGTTGCTCGAGAAACAAAAAGAGGGGAAGAAGCGCATGAAACAGGTGGGCAATGTGGAGATCCCGCAGGAAGCCTTCCTTGCCGTGCTGAAGGTTGATTGATGAGCGATTCCAGCGATTCCGAGACACTGATATCTGCCGATGTTTCCTTTTCCACGCTTCGCCGAAATGCCAAGCAGGCGATTCGGGAAGTGCGCTGGGTCCTCAAGAAACACGGTGAGGCCCTTCAGCCGCGGCTTCGGGAAAAACTCGAAGAGTATGAAGAGCGCCTGGTCGCGGGAATCGACTCGAAAGACGTGGAAGTGCTCGGCGCCGCCTACCTCGAAGCGGCCGATTGTCTTGAAAACGAAGCCCAGCCCTTCCGCAAGTCCGCTGTTCGCGACTACCTCGAAGTTATCGTTTTGGCACTGCTGCTGGCACTGACCAGCCGCACCTTCATCATTCAGGCGTTCAAGATCCCTTCCGAGAGCATGGTGCCCACGCTTCTGGTGGGCGACTACCTGCTCGTCTCGAAGCTCAGCTACGGTCTGCACAAACCGGGCGGCGGATGGCTGATGACCTGGGATGAGCCCGAGCGCGGCGACGTGGTGGTCTTTATCACGCCACAGGACAAGGACCTGCCGCTCCTTCAACAGCGTGATTTCATCAAGCGCGTGATCGCCGTGGGCGGTGAGAGCGTCGCCTATCGCAACCGTACGATCTACATCAACGGCGAGCCGATTGAGGACCCCTGGGGTCACTTCGACACGAGCCCGCTGTTCGACCGTCCCGACTTCGGCCCTGTGACCGTGCCTGAGGGACACTTCTTTATGATGGGTGACAACCGCAACAATTCCGAGGACTCGCGTGTCTGGGGCTTTGCGCCCATGGACTTGGTCGTCGGAAAGGCGGAGGTCATCTACTACTCCCACGACAATTCGCTCTTTAACATTCGCTGGGACCGGGTGGCGACGGGAATCGAGTAACCCGCGCCCGAACCGATGAAGAATTCCAACGACGAGGACCTCAAGTGGATGCGCGCAGCGCTGCGACAAGCGGCCGCTGCCGAGCGCCGCGAGGAAGTGCCCGTGGGCAGCGTTGTTGTGCTGAACGGGGAGATCATTGGGCGCGGCTACAACCTGCGAGAGACGAGTCACGATCCGACTTCCCATGCCGAGATCCGAGCCATCCGTCAGGCCACCCGCAGGCTTGGTGACTGGCGCCTGGACGGGGCAACGATCTACATCACGCTTGAGCCCTGCCTGATGTGCATGGGGGCGATCAAGAACGCGCGTATCTCTCGGCTGGTGTTCGGGGCGAGCGACCCCAAGCAGGGGGCTTCAAAGCTCGCAACGCGCGCGCGCGCGGCCAAAGACGGCAACGATAAACCGCTTGAGGTTTGTGGCGGGGTGCTGGCCGATGAAGCTTCAGTCCAACTGAAGAATTTTTTCCGCCATCGCCGTTCGAAGGCGCGGCGTTCATAAGAGCGAGAAGTGATCGCGACCCACCGCTGGGCCGCCTCAGGTCATATCTGACAGTTGCTCCGCCTGTTTTGATGTCCTAGCATTATTTCTATCGGGCGCATTGCACATCGATCGTGCGGGAACTGGCAGAACACAGGAAACGCGCGGCTCGATACATGATTATCAACAAACAATTCATCTCCCTTCTGCTTTCGCGGCTTCCGGTCGTTTTTTTTGAAATCAATTCAAACGGGCGTCTGCTCTCCGTTCAGGGCGATGCGGTCAGGGCGTTTCGCGGAAATGCACTGGGGCAGGCCCCGCGCAGCCTCCACGTATTGGCGCCCGAACACGGTGAGGAGATCGCCGCGGCGCTTGTGCCCCGCGGAAAATCGCGCTGGGTCAACTTCAGCCTGCGCGATGGTGAGCCCTGCTGGACCGAATTCCTTCTCTCCTTCAATGAAGCGAGCGGGGAAGGGGCCCTCGGGCTGGCCATCGATGTGAGTGAAGAGCACGGCGGAAACCGACTTGCCCAGCGCCTTGGCGAAAGCCGGGAGCGCTCGGCAAGACTCGAGAGCATGGGCTATCTCATCAGCCTGTTCTCGAGCGACCTGAACAACTTTCTGAGTGTGGCGGCCGGCAACATGCGGGCTGTGCAACGTCACCTGAGCGACAAGCCGCACCACTCGCACCGCGTGCAGGCGGCGTTTCGCGCGATGGACGGCGCGACCCAGAACAGCCAGAAGCTCGCGCACGCCATCCGTCCGAGCGCGCCGTCGCTGCGATCCCTTTCTGTTCAGAGCGTCCTCGAGGCGGTGATTGACTGGGCCGAACTCAATCTGGGGGAACACTTTCAGTTCGAACTCATTGTCGCTGCGGGTCTGCCGCATTTGATGGGAGATGAAGAACAGATTGCGGAGATCGCCCGGATTTTGCTCCGCAATGCGACTGAAGCCATGCCGGAGGGCGGGCTTGTGATTGTCGAGTGCGATTGCGTTCACTCCGAGGCGCACGTGAAAAAGGCGCGACGGGCCCGCCCCTATCTCCGGATCAGTGTCAACGATGGGGGCGTTGGAATTCCGGAGCCAATCCTGGAACGAATCTTCGACCCCTGTTATTCGACCAAGCCTCGTCAAGAGGGGCTCGGGCTGACTCGCGCGCATGCCCTGGCCGGCGGCCATCACGGCTATCTGACCGTGAGCTCAGACCCGGGGATGGGCAGCACTTTTGAGGTCTTTCTGCCGCTCGATGCGCCGGCGCATCGACTGCCCGGGCTTGAGCCGATGGTTGCTGCCCCGGCTGGAGTGCTGGTTTATGAAGAAAACGAGAACTCGCGCATTGCGCTCGAGCGCGTTCTGAGTGCCTGTGGTTACCGGGCCGACTGCTACGCAGAGGCGGACGTCGCCTTTGGAGCATGGCGCGCACGCGCGCTGGCGGGCAATCCCTACCGAACGGCAGTGATCGGCTGGAGTGGAAAGGGAACAAAGGACCTGGGGGGGCAGCTCTGGAGTGATATCCTGGGCATCGACGCCCGGGCGCGTGGCATTGCAGTGTTGCCTTTCGGGGAGCGCATGAGCGAGCTTGATCTAGCCACCAGCGGTCTTCATGGAGCCCTCCGTTCGCCTCTGAGTCTGGATCAGGTTGGTCGCGTCGTAGGGGAGGCATTCCGGCAGCAGCGCAGGCGCCCCGCCTGAGTTTTCAATGGCTCCGGGACTGTGCGGCGGCTATGCTTGTCGTTGTGAAAAATACCCGACAGCAGATAACGAGAGTTTCCTCTTATTCATTCTCACTGGGCCTGCTACTTGTGGGCGCGCTACTGGCGGCAGCGGGCTGCGTTCCCAAGGGGGCGCCGCTTCCCGATGAGCTCCAGCGATCGATCTGGATCGACCCGCTGGCCGCCGAGGCCCCGGTAGAGGTCTATCTCGTCCTTCCATTCGACAGCGAAAGCGCGGCGGCGGATCTCGCACCGAGCGCCGAAATCGCAGTCGTGAAACGGCTTCGCGAACATGGATACCGGGTTCTGGCACGCGATGAAGTGATGGCCAGCCTCAAGGGCAAACAGCTTGCGAGCCTGAAGTTCTCCGACGAAGAGGGCCGCGCGCTGGCGCGCGAGCTGGGCGCCGACGCCGTGATTCGGGGCCTCATTTCCGATCTGCAGGTCAATCTCGTGGCGACCGACGCCGCCGAGGGGGGCGAGCTCTGGCGCGCCTCGGAGCCTTTCAAGCTCCCGATCGGGGACCATTCAACCGTGCTCTCGCGCGAGGCGGTGGTTTCGACTGTCAAGCGTCTGGTCCGTGCGGTGACCGATCGTTTGCCGCAAGGCGTCGCGCAGCCTGAAAATGTTCCACAAGGGCCTACGGGCCCTTAGAGCGGTCTTGTCCGGCCCTCCGCGCCGTGCCTTTTTTGCCTGATCGCCTATACTGCCTGCCATCAGTAAAACATCTCGGGCGGGGTGTGCTTGAGCGTCATCGCGGGCGTCCCGAATTGATTTCGGGCGTTCAGGGGAGTTGAGTCAGTGGGTGTGGGCATCGCGAAGATGTTACGGCAAATTCTGGCCGTGACAGCAGTTCTATCTGTCACCTTTATTATAGTCTCGCCTTCCCTCTCACAGGTAAGGCCCGACAAGGGCGTGGCGGTCTATCCCTTCGGCGCCAAGGGCGGGGCCTCGCCGGCGGTGGCCGAAGGCCTCACAGCGCTCTTCATCAATGAAATCGCCAATGTCGACGGCGTCCGCGTAGTTGCAGAGGACATCATCGAAGATCTGGCCAGGCAGCTTGGCCTGGAGCAGGCTTGCGGCACTGCGAGCTGTCAGATCGACCTGGCCAAGCAGGTGCAGGCCGAATACTTGGTGCGCGGCGACCTCACGCAGGTGGGGCAGAGCTACTTCCTCACCGCGCTGGTGATCAAGATTGAGTCCAATGAGACGGTGTTCTCGGAGAAGATCGAAGCCACGGAGGTCGAACTTGTAGAGCAGACCGGTGTGCTGGCCGATAAGGTAGCCGGGTTTTTCGCCTCCGGCGGTCAGTCGCAACAGCGCACCATCATCGATCTCGATGCCAAGCTTCGCGAGGCCCGACGCCGTCAGGCGCGCGAGCGCACGACGCCCGAAGCGCTCATCTGGGGCGAGTACGGAAAGGTCAGCGACATCAACAAGAGCTCGGCCGTCACTCCCAACGACAAGCTGGCCGCCTGGCGCTTTCTCTCACAGCTCTACCCGGCCCAGAACCGCTTTCGCGATACCGCGCTGCAATGGATGACCTACTGGCGCGAGCCCGACAACCGTTCCAAGGAAGTGTTGGAGGCCAGGGCGCTCTATGAGCGTGCATGCGCCCAGCAAAACCACGACGCCTGCACGCAGCTTGGCAAACTCGTTGAAGAAGAAGACGCACCGGCAGCGCGCGCCCGCTACGAAGCTGCCTGTAAGGCGGGTGAGCTCAATGGCTGCTACCGGCTGGGGATGTTCATGCACGAGCGCGAGGCCAACCCTTCGGGTGCCCGCGAGGTGTGGATGGAGGCTTGCAAGGGCAATGAGGCGCGCGCGTGCAACGGCGTGGGATTCATCCTGGAAACCGTCGAGGGCAACTGGAAGGACGCAGGCAAGTTCTACAAACGGGCCTGCGAATTCGGCGACCTGCGTGCCTGCAGCTCGCTGGGCTATCTCTACGAGACGCGCATGGAGAACTGGAAGTCCGCCAAGGAACTCTACGAGAAGGCCTGCGAGGGCGACGTGATGAGCGCCTGTTACAGCGAGGGCCTTATCCTCGAAAATCAGGAAAACAACTGGCGCAGCGCCAAACTGCGTTACCAGAAGGCTTGTGAGGGCGGAGTGCCCTCGGCCTGCGATGCCATGGAGCTGGGAAGCAGCCCCTGGTAGAGAGCGAGCGCCTGCGCCCGCCTGATCCGTGTTTTTGAAAAGCTCTTCCGGGGAAATGGGAAGAGGGGGAGACATCATGCAGCGATTCCTTCGTAGTGCGCTGCTGCGGTTTGCATTGACCGCAGCGCTTTTGCCGGCGCTTTCTCTGGTGCCGGTTCTTGCCAGAACGGCCTTTGCACAAAGCGGCAAGCGGGTGCTGGTCTACGGTGTGCAGGCGCAGGGGCGCCTGGGCGACCTGGTGCCACAGACCTCACGTGCGGTCACGGTTGCGACGACCCGCTACGCGGGGGTTCAAGTGCTCGGCGCGCGCAACGTGCAGAGCCTGGCCGACCTGCGACGCGATCCGGGGCTGCTCAATTGCGCCAAGCCCGAGTGCCTGCGCAATATCGCGGTGGCGTTGGGCGCCGATGAATTCCTGGTGACCACGCTGGTGCTCGGCGCCAACGGTGTGGTCGTCTCCGTTGATCGAATGGAAACGAAATCCGGCGAGAGAATCAACCGCGAGGAAGAGGTCTGGGCGGGAGAGCCCCGCTTCGTAGGGCCGCTTGCTGGTCTTCTGGCGGTCTCGCACTACAACGATCCCAGCTCGCTCACGCCGGGCACGCTGGAACTGGTTCCCGACGTAGAGGCCACGGCGCTGGTGGACGGCTCCTCGGTGGGCACTGCTTCTCCGGCGGGGCTCAGCGTTGAAATGGAGCCGGGCCGCCATGAAGTGAGCTTCGAGGCCGAGGGCTTCAAGTCCGGGAAGACCGAAATCGTGCTCATGCCCGGCCAGCAACTGCGCGTCGACCAGACCCTGATCGAGTCCGGTGCAGCGGCGGCCGCTTGGTATGAGAGCTGGTGGTTTGTGGCGCTGGTTGTTGCAGGTGTGGCGGCAGGCGCGACGCTTCCCTTCGTGCTCGGTGGCGACAGCACGCCGCCGGTAACCTCGGGGCCGCTATCCGTCACGGTGCCGGGACCGTAAGGGGGACACAGACATGAACACTCTCAAAAACTACGCCCTTACCCTTGTTGTAATCCTTCTGGCCGCCTGCCAGAGCGGCCCGCGCGCGCCGGCAAATCTCCTTGTACCGGTGGGAGAGGACCTGGCCGCGGTCAATGACAATGTGAACGTGCAGGGCACGCTGCGCGTTTATGAACAATCCGACATCGACGGCGCGCTCGGTGAATGCGTGGCCGAGGCATTCGGCACGAAGGCCGGCAGCAATTACAGCTTCAACCTCCCTGATCTGAGTTTCGGGGACTATGCCGTGCGCATCTACTACACGGGCACCCGTGACGGGGTGAGCAGCCTCCTGCTTGCAGCCGATTGTCCTGAGTTTACCCACGCCATCGACGGCTCAGAGTGCGACATAGACTTCAGCGTGCTCTCCGTGCTTGGCCACCAGGCGCTATTCGAAGCGCGCACCGATCCGCTCGATCCCGATACGGCAACGGAGACCTTCGGCGTGGAGGATTGCGAGGGCAACGTCCTCAACATCAGCGAAGCACCAATTGCCGCCACCTGCAAGGAGAGCCTGTTCGATTGCGATCGTAACAATACGACCAACTTGCAGGAAGCCCAGGATCCCAATGGCAGCTTCTTCTCCCTGGGCGTGACCACCGCGGGCAACGGCGTTTCCGACTTCGCCCAGGTGAGCGGCGACAGCCGCTACGTGACCTTCCACACGACGGCGAACAACCTCTCGGACGATGATCTCAACAACGCAGAGGACGTCTACGTTCTGGACCGTCAGACCGGCGTCCTCGATGCCGTGACCTCGGGTTTTCCCGGCGAGGATGCCAACGGCCCGAGCATGCAGAGCAGCGTTGATGACGAGGGGCGCTACGTAGCGTTCTCTTCCTTTGCGAGCAACCTCGCCCCCGGCGATACGAACAACATGGCGGACATCTTCGTGCGTGATCGCGAGCAGCGGGTCGTGCGTCTCATCTCCCAGGGCATGAGCGCCATGCCGGCAGACGGAAACAGCTTCAATCCGTCCATCTCGCTCGATGGACGCTTCGTGGCATTCGAGTCCGATGCCACCAATCTGGTCACGGGCGATACCAACGGTGTCAGCGATATCTTTGTTGCCGACCGCGACGTGTCGGACGACGGTTTCTTCGACGAGGAGGGCGATACCAAGATCGTCCGCGTGAGCGTGAGTGCGGCCGGCGCGCAGGCCGACGGGGCGAGCCGCAATCCCTCCATCTCGGGCTTGGGTCGCCACGTGGCCTTCGAGTCCGATGCCACGAATCTCATTGTGGGTGATACAAACGCCAGGACCGATATCTTTGTTCACGACCGCGATTGCGATGAGAGCATGGCGGCCAATCCCTGTGTGGACGGGCTCTCCGGAGACGAAATCTTCGATCAGGCCGGGCGCATCCGCACGATCCGCGTCAGCGTCACCGAGGCCGGCGCCGAACTCGTCGCGGCCAGCACCAATCCCGATCTGTCGCAGTCATGGGACGGCATGGAAGACGGACGCTTCGTGGTCTTCGAGACCATGGACAACACCATCAAAACCCTGCTTCCGGTGTTCGACTTCCTGGGCTTCGGCAATGGCGGGACGAACTACATGTTCACACTCGCCTACGCGCCGGTAAAGCCCGGCAGCGTGCGCGTCACCGCGCCGATGGGGATGTGCGTCGATAACGGAATGGGAATGCTCCTGGGATCGGGCGAGTGCATGGGCGGCACGGTCAACTACATGACCGGCGATATCAATGTGAATTTTAGCGTCGCCCAGGATATGTCCGATGATCTGTTCGGAATTTACGCACTGGAATTCAATGATCTCAACCCACGGATGGATGTCTACCTGCACGACCGCGATTGCGATCCGATGGCGCCGTTTGATGGGTGCCAGTTCGGCGCCAACGGTGTCTTCGATGAAACCGGCCTGAACCGGACGTTGCTGATGAGCCACAGCTTTGACGCGCTCGATGGCTTTATCGCCTCCAACGGCTTCAGCCACAACCCCGCGGTATCGGGAGACGGGAAGATCGTAGCTTTCGACTCCGATGCCGACAACCTCATTCCACTGGTAGGGGACTTCAACGCCGAGCGTGACGTCTTCGCGCGCGTGCGCAGTCTCGGCGGAGTCGACCAGATCGTCACCATGTCCGGGGAAATGCCCCTGACCTGCCGGGTGAGCCAGAAGAACCTCGATGGCGGAAACGGCGAGAGCAAGAACCCGGCGGTGAATCTTCTGGGTGACAGGATCGCTTATGAAACCGACGCGACAAACCTCGCTTCAGACATGGACACGGCATTCGACACCAACGGAAAGGTCGACATCGTACGTGCGGAAGTGATGGTCAACACCACCGATTGCATTTCGGAATTCGTGACGAGTTCGCTGCGCGCCACGGCCGGTCGCAACAACAATGTTATCTCGCAGGCGACGAAGGACTCGACCGGGGCTGCAC
>JAGRBM010000397.1 GCA_020434085.1 Chrysiogenia bacterium
CGACGTGCTCCAGCAGGATTTCCCGCACGCTCTCGCCGTTGACCTTGGTAACCGAGAATGAGCGAACCCGGCCCCCGCGCTCCATGACGGAAACAACCGGCATCTTCTTGGCGTTGGCCTTGATGCGGCGGGCCTTCTTCTCGGCAGCGCTCATAAACTTCTTCATGCTCTTTGGCTTGCCACCCAGGTAGACCTCGTCCGCCTCGATCTCGCCCGAGAGCTGGTCGTCAAAGACTGGGTCCTTGAGGGCGTAGCGGATGCGGTGGAGCATGTGCCATGCCGTGCGGTAGCTGCCCAGCTTCAGGTGGCGCTGTAGCTCCAGAGCCGAAATGCCGTTCTTTGAAGAGCAGACCAGATACCACGCCAGCATCCACTTGCGGAGCGGCACCTTGGACTTCTCAAAGATGGTGCCAACTGTCACGGTGAACTGTTTGGAGCACTCGGCACACTTGTAGAGGCCCTCACGGACCTTCTTGGCCTTGTTTGGCGTGACCTTGTAGACCCGCGCCTTGTCGCAGTTGCCGCAATGCGGGCAGACCGGCCCCTCCGGCCAGCGGATGGCCTCAAGGAACTTACGGGCCTTCTCGTCAGTGGAGAAGCGGTCCAGTATTTCGAGCATCCCCAGATGGGTTGGGTCTTCAATGATTTCGCGGTTCGTTGCCATGCTCAAATCATGACAAATTTACGTGGTTTTGTCAAGTGCATAGTCGCCTAGATCAGGGCGACTATGCACTCAGCAAACCCGTAGAGTTCTTCAGCGCAGCTCGTAGGGCTTGAGCGGACTGACCTTGCCGGGGTCGACTCCCACGGCGGCGGCGCTGGCCCGTGCGTGGGTGGCGACTTCGTTGCTCGGGTCGCTCAAGAGGTCCTTCAGGATGCTCCAGGCCCGGTTTTTTGGCAGATTTGCGGCGTCCGTGGCGGCCTGCAGGCGCACGCCGGCCTGTGTGTCTTTTGCCGCCAGGGTGAGGATCTGATGGCGGGTCTGCTCATCCATGGTGGCAACTGCCTTGAGCGCCTCCAGGCGGATCTGGACCTGCTCGTCGCTCATGGCCTGCTCAAGCACGGGCAGGGCGAAGTCCCGCTCGAAAGCGCTGACCTGCTCGAGAACCGCTGTTTTCAGCGCATCGTCGCCCTTCTTCAGCGCGAGGATGAACATGTCCTGTCCCACCTGCTTGCCCCGACGGGCAGCGTCTTCGAGGGCGAGCAGCTTGTCCTCATGGCCCAGCTTGCCGCTGAGCGCGGCCTCGATCACGGGCTGCGCGTGGGAGTCCTTGAGCTCGGGCAGGGTGCGCAGCGCACTGGCGACCCGGGCGGGATCGCCGCTCTTGATATCGGCCACCAGATAGCCCGTGCGCGTGGCCCCGGGTGTTTCGAAGCCGCCACCGGGCGCCTCGTTGACGGTCTGGCCGGCGGCGGGGGCGGCGAGCAAAATCAGAAGAGAGAGGGTCAGTGCGGGCACGCGTTTCATTCGGGCGTCCTCTATTGGGTTTCCGGCAGTGGTCGCCGCGGGTTCGCAATTCCGACTTTCCTCAAGCATATTACCGGGATGCACGCCGATCCAAATGCCGGCGGTGCTTGACTCGCCCGCGCCCCCCGGAAATGATGCGCGGGCTTCGGGCCGGGCCCTTGAGGGGTCTCAGGCCGCACAGACGGACAAGAGAAGGGCAGGGCCGAGACTTTGGGCCAGGAATTTGAAGGAAAACTCGACGCATCGGGCATGTCGGTAGCGATTGTGCTGGCGCGTTTCAATGGATTCATCACCGAGCGGCTTCTCGACGGAGCGCTCGACTGCCTCAAACGCCACGGCGCAGACGAGTCGAAAATCGACACCTACCGGGTCCCCGGTGCTTTCGAGATCCCGATGCTGGCCGACAAACTGGCTGCGCAGAAGAAGTATGACGCCATCATCTGCCTTGGCTGCGTGATTCGCGGCGGGACGACCCACTACGAACACGTTTGCAACGAGTCCATCAAGGGCGTCGCCGAAGTGAGCCGTCGCCACGGGGTTGCCGTGGGCCTTGGTATCATCACGACCGAGAACATCGAGCAGGCGATCGAGCGTGCCGGTACCAAGGCGGGCAACAAGGGCGTCGACGCGGCGCTGGCCGTCATCGAGATGGTCTCGCTCTACCGCGCCGCCGGGCTTTCCTGAGCCCGTTGCGCATGGGCGCTCGCAAATCCAGTCTTCACAATGGCCGCACCCGCGCGGCAGTCGCCGTCGCAGTGCGCCGGTAGGCAGGGGCATCTTGTTTCCATGGGCAAACGCCGCAAAGCCAGAGAAGCCGCACTTCAGGCGCTCTACCAGCTCGATTTGAGCAACTGGGAAAAGCAGGGCGATATCCGCGAGCTGCTCACCCAGGTCCACCGCGGCGAACCGCTCGGCCCGGTGAGCGAGGCCTATGCCGCGACCCTGGTCGAGGGCGTATCGGCAAG
>JAGRBM010000398.1 GCA_020434085.1 Chrysiogenia bacterium
CGCCTGCGCGAGCCACGCCATCAAGCCCGCCGACATCACCGTCCACGAGAACTGGCCCGGCACCAAGAACGTGCGCGAGTACCATGGAATCTTTTTCTCCGGCCAGCCCGACGCCGAGGGGCTCAAGGCCTTCAAGCTCGCGGGCGTGACGACCGTCATCAACCTGCGTCCCGAGGGCGAGATGAAGGAGCTGGAATTCGATGAAGCCGCCGAGGCGGGCGAGCTGGGTCTGGAATACCACGCCTATCCCTGGCCGAAGAAGGAAGCGCTGCAGGCGGAAGCCGTTCAGTCCATCGAGCGCGTCGCGACCGAAAAGCACGAGGCCGGCGAGAGAGTCCTCATCCACTGCAGCTCGGGCAACCGCGCGGGCGGCTGGTTCGCCATTCACCTGCGCAAAGAGCACGGCATGAGCCTCGAAGACGCATTCGGCACCGCGAAGGCCGCGGGTCTCTCCCGCGAGAGCACGCAGCAGCAGGTTCGCGAGTATCTGGGCGAGTAGCGCGGCGCGCCGCCACGCTTTTGCCAGCCGGGGCCCGCCTCTGCTAAGTCCCCTGCGCCCGCGAGATTTTGCACGCGGGCGCAACTTCTCCCAAGGAAGGACCAACATGGAACGACCCTTTCGCGTGCTGGGCATCCAGCAGATCGCCGTCGGCGCCGCCGACAAGTCCGCGCTCACCAAGCTGTGGGTGGACACCTTCGGCCTCGAAGTGACCGGCAACTACAAGAGTGAAAAAGAGAACGTCGACGAAGACATCGCCGTGATGGGCAAGGGCCCCTTCAAGGTGGAGGTGGATCTCATGCAGCCCATCGACCCCGAGAAGAGCCCCAAGGTGCACAACCCGCCGCTCAACCACATCGGCCTGTGGATCGACGACATCCACAAGGCCGTCGAATGGCTCACCGGGCAGGGCGTGCGCTTTACCCCCGGCGGCATCCGCAAGGGCGCCGCGGGATACGACGTCACCTTCATTCACCCCAAGGGCAATGAAGAGTCACCCATCGGCGGCGCCGGCGTGCTCATCGAGCTTGTGCAGGCCCCCCAGGAAGTGATCGACGCCTTCTCCAAGCTGGCGTAAAGGCCTGCCTCACACATAGTTGTCATTCTGAGCGGAGCGAAGAATCGCGTCCCGGTCGGCTCCAACCGATTCTTCGCCTTCGGCTCAGAATGACAGGCTCAAAAAGTCTTGGAAACATAAAAAAAAAGCCGCCCGCAGATGCGGGCGGCATTTTCTTTTTTTGAACGTGTCCTTCCCCGTTCGTCCTGAGTAGCGGCACGACGTGCCGCGTATCGAAGGGCAGCGGGGCCTCGGATTTCGGTGACCCGTTTGCCCTTCGATACGCCGCTTCGCGGCACTCAGGACGAACGGGAAGGGAAGCCCGGGCTATCGGAATCAGTTCACCATTTCCTTGAGGCGGCCGTTGATGATGTCGGTGGCATCCTTGACGATCCGCCCCACCAGCTCGTCGCAGGTCGGGATGTCGTGGATGAGGCCGATCACCATGCCCGCCGACCAGATGCCGGCTTCCATGTCGCCCTCGTCCATGACGACGCGGCCCTTGGTCCCCATGACCAGCGGCGCGAGGTCCTGGAAGTTGGTATCACCGGGTTTGGCCTCGATCTCGACCACCTTCTCGGCGACCGAGTTTTTGAAGACGCGCGCGGTGTTCTTGAGGGTGCGGAAGATGAGCGCGGTCTGGCGCTCGTCGGACTCGACCATCATCTTCTTGAGATTCTCGTGCACGGGGGCTTCCTTGGTTGCCATGAAGCGCGTGCCCATGTTGATGGCCTCGGCGCCCAGCGCCAGCGCGGCGGCCAGGCCGCGGCCGTCACCAAAGCCGCCCGAGGCGACGATGGGAATCGTGATCTGGTCGGCAGCGGCCGGCAGCAGGATGAGACCCGGGATGTCGTCCTCGCCGGGATGACCCGCGCACTCGAAGCCGTCGATGCTCACTGCGTCGACGCCGAGCGCCTGCGCCTTCACGCCGTGACGGACCGAGGTGCACTTGTGGATGACCTTCACGCCCGCCTTCTTGAACATCGGCATGAAGGGCTCGGGGTTGCGGCCCGCCGTCTCGATGATCTTGATGCCCGCCTCGACGGCGGCCTGCGCGTATTCGTCGTAGGGGGTCGGCTTGATCGTCGGCAGAATCGTGAGGTTCACGCCGAAGGGCTTGTCGGTCATGTCACGGCACTTGGCGATTTCCTTGGTCAGGTCCTCGGGCGTGGGCTGGGTGAGCGCCGTCATGAATCCCAGCGCGCCGGCGTTCGCCACGGCCGAGACGAGCTCGGCGCGGCCCACGTGCATCATGCCGCCCTGGATGATCGGGTGTTCGATTCCAAACATTTCGGTAAAGCGTGTCTTCATTGAATGATCCCTTGCTCTGTAAGAGGTGCTGCGTCGGTCGGCTCCCGCACGGGAACCCGCAGTGGCCAGTATGAGTCCCGGATGCCCCGCTCCCCTGACGCGCCCGTCAGTTTTTAGTCGATGAGTGAGCGTCGCCCAAATGGGATTCGAGAAATTCCGACAAGGCCCTGAAATCAGTGCATATTTGTTCAAAACCCTCCCCATCATCCCGACCGGAGCGCAGCGAAGCGGAGGGATCTCGCTGCCACACATTGGCGCGGCCCAACAAGGTGCAATGCAGAATGTAGTTGCGAGATCCCTCGGCTTCGCTCGGGATGACGGGACAATGTCCCCTAAAGCCGCACGTCGGCGGGGGCCTTTCGCTCGCTCAGCCAGCCGTCCTCCATCTCATAGACGGCATCGAAGACGCTCAGCGCGCGGTGGTCGTGGGTGACCACGATGACCGCGGCGTGGTGAGTGCGCGCGACCTCGCGAAAGAGCTCCATGACCTGGCGGCCGCGTTCCTTGTCGAGAGCGGCGGTGGGCTCGTCGGCAAGCAGAAGCGTGGGCTCGTTGGCCAGCGCGCGGGCAATGGCAACGCGTTGCTGCTGACCGCCCGAGAGCTTGGCCGGCACGTGGTCGGCGCGGTCGGCCATGCCCAGACTGTCCAGCAGCTTGATCGCGTGGGCGCGGCGCTCGCTCTTTGGAAGGCCGCCGATCTCCATGGCGATCTCGAGATTTTCCGAAGCGGTCAGGAACGGCATCAGGTTGGCACGCTGGAAGACGAAGCCGACATAGGAGCGGCGCAGCTCGCTGGGATCGCAGATGGCGAGTCCCTCATCGACAACGAGGTCGTCCTCGAACCAGATCTTGCCGCTGTCGGGCAGGTTGATAAGCCCCAGCGCCGTGAGCAGCGTGCTCTTTCCCGCACCGCTGGGCCCCAGCAGGGCGACCACCTCGCCGCGACGCACTTCCATGCTCGCATCGCTGAGCGCGTGCACGGCGGTGTTGCCCTCGCCGTAGGTCTTGTAGAGATGCGCGGCGCGAAGCGCCACGGCCCCGTTCGTCGCGATTTTCTCGGCCGGCACGCTCATCCGTTCAGCACCACGTTGGGATCGACCCGGATCGCCTTGGCGATGCCCACCACGCTGCCGAGTGTGGTGATGAACAGCACGAGCGCTGCCAGGAACACCAGGTCGAAGTCGGTGAGAATCACACGTCTTGGAAAATACTGAAAGCTCTGCCTGCCGATCAGCGTGGCAAAACCATAGCCCAGCAGCCCGAGCATCCACGCCTGCTGGAGCACCATGCCGCCGATCATGCGCGAGCGCGCCCCCATGAGCTTGAGCATGGCGATGTCGTGGAGCTTTTCGTTGGTCATGTTGTAGATGATGAGCATGACGATGATCGTGGAGATCGCGGTCAGCAGCCCGCGGATGAGCCCCATCTGGCGACGTACCTTGTCGACCACCCCCTCAATGAGAAGCTGGTGCTGCTCGGCGGCGGTGTAGACCGAAATGTCGGCCCACTGCGCCAGGCGCGCGCGCACCTCTTCGGGTGCAACACCGGGCTCCAGGTAGATCATCACCGCGCTCACCTGCCCGCCGCGCAGGCTCTCGGCCGGGGACGGCGCCGCTGGCGGCCTGGGCGAGGGAGGCAGTTTGTCGGTGCCGCCGTTTCGGGCCCGCGCCTGCCGCAACGCCGCCGGCGGCTGATAGGTCTGCACCTCCAGCGCATCGCCCAGCGTCATGAACGCCGTGGCATCGCCGGCGAGCGAGACCATCCACTTGGTAAGACCCACCACGGTGTAGAGCGAGCCGGCCAGCTCCACCTTCTCGCCGATGTGCAGGCCCGAGCTCACGTCGGCGATCATCTCATAGTGCGGGCTGCGCAGCGCGCGCCCGGCGATGAGCGGAATCCACTCGCCGCGATCCTGCTCCCAGGGAAGTCCCACTGTCGAGAGCCGGATCAGCTTGCGATCATGTTCGCGCTGGATGGTGTAGGTGTTGAACGCCTGCGCGCGCGCCACGCCCGGCACCGCGCGCACCCGGTCGGCCAGCGAGACCGAGACCCGCGACATCTCCGCAAAGGGGCCACGCGTTCCGGCCTGTACCACCCACAGATCGGCGCCCATGCGGTTGACCAGCAGCGTCGCATCGTCGACCAGTCCGCGGTAGACCCCGCCCATTGCCAGCACGATGGTAAAGAGCAGCCCGAGCCCCAGCGCGGTGAGCGCGAAGCTGGTGCGCCGGTAGGCGATGTCCTTGAGCGCGAGGTTCAAGGGCTTTCCTCCGTCACGCGGGCAAAGTGTCCGGACTTGAGCTGCGTCTTGGGCGCGGCCGGTCGCAGCAGGACCGCGCCGGGCGAAACGCCCTCTTCAATGGCGAACTGGTCGAGCCCGTGGAAGCCGATGCGCACCGCGCTGCGC
>JAGRBM010000399.1 GCA_020434085.1 Chrysiogenia bacterium
CGCGGGACGATCATCTTTACCGGTGCCACCGCCAGCCTGCGCGGCGCCGCGGGCTTTGGCGCCTTTGCCAGCGCCAAGCACGGCCTGCGCGCGCTCGCACAAAGCCTGGCCCGCGAAGTGGGTCCCCAGGGAATCCACGTCGCGCATGTGGTGATCGACGCGATGGTCGATACCGAGTGGATCCGCAAGACCTTCCTGCCGCTGAAAAAAGACCGCAAGGAAGACGACATCACCCGGCCCGCGTCAATCGCCGCGCACTACTTCGCCATTCACAATCAGCCCCGCGATGCATGGACCTTCGAGAGCGACCTGCGACCCTGGTGCGAAAAGTGGTGAGGGCTACTTGATCTCGAGGAGCTCCACCTCGAAGACGAGCGTCGCGTTCGGCGGGATGCCCGGCCTGCCGCGCTCGCCGTAGGCCAGCTCGGGCGGGATGGTGAGCCGGCGCTTGCCGCCCACTCTCATGCCCGCGACTCCCTGATCCCAGCCCTTGATCACTTGACCAATGCCCAGCGCGAACTCGATGGGCTCGCCGCGTGCGCGGGAGCTGTCGAAGACTTCGCCGCCTGGAAGGCGTCCCTCGTAATGAACTCTCACTCTCTGGCCTGCCTGCGCCTCGGCGCCGGTTCCAACCTGCAGATCCTCGATGCCGAGTGCGGCGCCGGGGCGAGGAAGGTCCGCGGGATTGAGCTTGATCCAGGTGGCCTGACGCCGTTCCACCCCCCCGGCATCGGCGAAACGCTGAAACTGGGTGAGGTGGTAGCCGTTCGAGCTGAGATTCCTGTGGCGCTCTTCAAACTGGGATGGGGTCATACCGCCGTAGCTGGAAAACCAGAACGGAATGGGCAGCGGCGGGCGGTAGCGCGCGCGCCACTGCATCTGCCCCTCGTGCAGGCGTCCCTCGGTGACGGCCGGGAACTGCTTTTCCTCGCGCATCCGGCTGTAGGTGCGGCTGGCTTCGCCATCATCCATCCATGCGGTGAAGGGATAGTCCAGGGTTTTCATGAAGTCGTTGATGCGCTCCGCCAGCGGCGAGAGCTCCACGGTGCTGGGTGGCAGGCTCGCGATTGTTGAAGCGGCAGGTGCCGCATCCTCGCCGCATCCGAGCGCGGGCTGGAGCTTGGCCGCCAGGTCGAGCGATCCCTGCAGCAGGGCGTCGCTGCCCGAGACGATGACACGCTCGGTGGCGGCGGTGCGCTTGGATTCGAGTTCGATGACGTAGCCGGTGAGCGCAAAGCTCGAACCGACCTTGGCCAGCTCGCCGCGCACCAGAAAGTCGGCGCTGGCCTGGGCTGCCAGGTCGATCTGGCAGGCCTCGGTGCCGCAGCTCTGTTCGAGTCCCTGCTGGCGCGCCAGGTCGCGCACCACGTCCTCGGCCACGATGCGCACGCACGGGGCACCGGCCAGTTCCTGCTGGAAGAGCGCCGTGAGCCCCTCGGCCATCGCCGCATCGGCGCCGCCCTTGGCCGTGAAGGGATAGACGGCCACGCCCCTTAAATCCTGCGCCGCAAGCGGGCTGGCGAGCTGCAGAAAAATGATTGTCTGAATGGTGAATGCGCGCATGGCGCCCAGCATAGCAGGGCGCGGGCGGGGAGGGGACAGGGCAGTTTTCGCTTCGCCTGCGGGCCGCTAGGCTCTTGCCCGAAGGAAGAACAAGGAGCGCCCGGACCAAGCATGCCGCCGCAACAAGAAGCCGCATTCGCCATTCTGAAAAAGACGCTCGATTCCTACTGGCCGATCACCGACGAGACGTGGGGGTGTTTTCAGAAGATCTCCCGGCTGCGCGAGCTGGGCAAGGCGGAGGTGCTCTACCGGATCGGGGAGATCCCGCCGTCTTTTGCCTTTGTTGTCTCAGGCCTGTTTCGTCTGTTCGTGATCGACGAAAAGGGAAGCGAGTACAACAAGAACTTCTTCGAAGAGGGCGCATTTCCCGGCTGCATGACGGCGCTGCTCACGGATACGCCCTCGCGCTTTGCGATCGACGCGCTCGAACCATCCACCATCATCGAGATCGACTTCGCCGGGTTTCGAAAGCTGCTCATGGAGGCCGAGGATCTCAAGCTCTTCCATATCCACTACCTGGAGAAGAACTGGCTGCTCGACAAAGACGCCCGCGAAGTCGCGCTGGTGCAGGAAGATGCGGCCGCGCGCTACGAGCGCTTTCTACGTGAGCGCCCGCACCTTGCCGAGCGGCTACCCCAGTATCACATCGCCTCGCACCTGGGGGTGACGCCGACCCAGCTCTCGCGCATTCGAAAAAAATCCGGTTCATCAACCTATGTAAATGAGCCGGCAGCCGAGAATTCGTAGGTTGAACGCAGCGAAACGGAGCGGTGCTCCGCGATGCCGGGCCCCTCGGGGCTCGTTCAACCACGAAACGGATCGAAACGATGGATTTGATGAACGCTCTGGAATGGCGCTACGCCGTGCGTAAGTTCTCCGATGAAGTGCTCTCCGAGATGGAAGTCGCTGCGCTCCTCGATGTGACGCGGCTGAGTGCTTCGTCCTACGGGCTCCAGCCCTACCGGCTGCTGGTGGTGGAGTCCCCCGACATCCGCCGCGAGCTGGTGGCGCATTCCTACGGCCAGGAAAAGGTGGCCGCGTGCTCGCACCTGATCGTCTTTGCGGTGCAGACGAACATCGGCGACGCGCTTGTCGATGAGTACGTTCGCATGCTGGCAAAGGCGCGCGGCGTCTCAAGCGAGAGCCTGCAGGCCATGGCCGGACACATCAAGGAGGCACTTGCCGCGAAGAGCCCGGAGGAGAACCTTCAGTGGGCGCACCAGCAGGCTCACATCGCCCTGGGGAATCTGCTCACCAGTGCGGCGATGATGGGGATCGACACCTGTCCGATGGGGGGCTTCGATGCGGCCGGCTACGACCGGGTGCTGGGCCTTGCGAAGGAAAACCTCACTGCGTCGGTGATCTGTCCGATCGGGCGGCGCGACGCCGGGGACGAGGCCGCGGCCGCGCCCAAGGTGCGCCGCGACTACGAAGAGATCGTGATGGTGCGCTGATGGCGGGCGGTCTCTCCATTCTCGCGCTGCTGGCCGGCGCAGCCATTGCGATGCAGGCGAGCATGAACGCGCGCCTGGGCGTGCTGCTGGGAAACTCCCTGCTGGGCGCGTCGTTCGCGTTCTTTTCGAGCTGTCTGTTTACGCTCGGGGCGCTGGCGTTGGGCGCGCGCGCGTATCCGAGCGCCCAGATGGTGCGCGCGGTGCCGGTCCATCTGTGGCTGAGCGGCGCACTCAGCGCCTTCGGTGTTGCGATGTTCTACTACCTCATTCCGCGCATGGGCGTGGGAGCAATGATGAGCTACGCGCTTACTGGACAGATTGTGGTCGCCGTGATCGCCAGTCACTTCGGGTGGTTCGCGCTGCCGGTTCGTCCGGTGGACGCGCTCAAGCTCGCCGGCGTCGCCGCGCTGATATCCGGCATCGTGCTCATCAACTGGGAGCGTGCTGCATGAACGCGCAGGAGCGGGCCAACCTTGAAAATCTGATCGCGTTCTGGACGCGCCTTGGAACGCGGCGCTGCGAAGAGCTCGGCATTGCGCAGGCCCACGCCTCGCAGAGCTGGCCCCACCGCTACTGGCTGGACCCGGATACCGATCTTTCGGCCATCCGCGAGCTCGACGATCTCATCGCGCTGGTGCCGCCCGGCGGCGTGGTGCCGGTGTGGTTCC
>JAGRBM010000400.1 GCA_020434085.1 Chrysiogenia bacterium
ATGCAGGCGGCCGGGCTTCTTTACGATGCCACCTGGCATGCGCTCTTTGTGGGTTTTGTCTTCGGAATGATTTTCGCCCACGCGCCCATTGTTTTTCCGGCCGTACTCCGCGTTCCGGTGCCGATGGCCGGACGCTACTACGTGCATTGGGCGTTGTTGCAGCTCTCGCTGGTCGCCAGGCTGGCGGGGGACCTGCTGGGCGACGCGCAGCTTCGCCGTGTGGGCGGGCTGCTGGGGGCGGCGGCAATCGTGCTCTTTCTGCTCAACACCGCAAGTGCGGCAGTTCTTGAATACAAGAAGCGGCGCGCCTGAGAGCCAGACGCGCCGCCTCGATTGAGCGCAACGCCCGGAGTCCTGAGTTCAGGCGCTGGCACGCTCGCCCTGAGTGGAATAGGGCGGTTTTCCTTTCGGCCATTCGGTGAACGCGGCGTTTCCGTAGAGATCGACGAGGACCTTGACCGCCACGGCATGCTGCATGAGAAAGCGCATGTCGCCACGCACCTTGATCGTGCCGCGAAGCCCCGCGGTGATGGGATCGACCAGCGAGGCCGCGATCCCCTCCCACACCGCCGCGGGTGCGGTAAAGCGGAAATTCAGTCCCTTGCCGTCGTGGCGCATGGACAGTGGGCAGTATTCCTCCACGCGGCCTTTGTCGAGGACGATCAAGTAATAGATTGCCCCGTCGCCCGCGACATACGGGGAGCTGCCGTCGCCCACGACCTCAAAGGTCGCGACGATCCGCTGCTGCGGCGCGAGTCTTTGCATCTCCTCGCACTCGTTCACCATTTTCTTCATGTCGCCATACCAGTCTTCTGAGTAGATGACCGACATCGGTACACCTCCTTTTGTTACATCAGTTGATCGAGATACCACCAGGACCCGCCGGCCGCGGCAGCCGCTCCGGCACCGATGGCGACCCACTTCCAGGTGGCCATTGGCTGGGTTTCCCGCAGTTCCTCGGGGATTTGCATGAAACGAAGCACCCCTACCAGGAAGGGAGCATCGCGAAGCGAAAAGCGAACTTTCATCTTTCTCTTGAACAGCAGCGCGAAGGGGCTTTCCTCGCCGGTGGTCAGATGAGCCACGGAAATGAAATCCGTTGTCATCGCCGGTGCGTTGTCGTCTTCAAGGCTGCTGTCGAGCAGGTGAATTCTCTCACCCGAGAAAATCATGCGCACGCACACGGCCTCGTCCTCGGCGGCGCGGAAGACCACTTCGCCGCAAAGCCCGCGGGCCTGGCTCACCTTGCGGGGAAACTCCGAGACATTCTGGGCCAGATACTGGTGGAGCATGTCCGCCAGTCCGCTGGCATCGTCCGGATTGGCAAGTGTCACCGGGTAGTCGCCCGAATCGACGGCAACATCGACGGCGGTGTAGTCGCGTGTTTCTAAATCTGATCCCACCATTTATCCATTCCCATGTCGTCGGCGATTGTGTTCAGACAGTTATACGCCGGGGCAAAGGTGATGTAGCCGTGCGGATGTTGCGATGCGCCGCACATGTAGAGCCCCTCAATGGGACTGCGGTAATAGGCGAGCTCGTCGGTGGGACGGTGTTCCAGCAGGTTGCCCGGATCGATCTTGCCCACCATCCAGTCGCCGAACCGGTAGTTGATCATCTTGCGGCTGATATCGAGCGGCGTCTCGGTAACCCACTTGCGGATGAGTCCTTCATCCATGTTGGTGCACACGCTCCGCCATTTCTCGATGCAGTGCTGGCCGTAGATCTGCTTGCGCTGTTCCCAGGCGCCGGCGCCGCCGGCATCTACCTCGTAGGGGACAAAGGCACGGATCAGGCCGGTGGCCTTTCCTTCGGGCGCATCGGTGGGGTCGTAGAGCGAGTTAACCGCGACATTGAGGGAGGGGTCTTCAGGCAGAATTCCGTGACGGATCTGGTTGAACTCGGCGATCATGCCGTCGAGTGATTCGTAGCCGATGTTCAGAATCCAGGCCCGGTCGATGTCGGGATCGAAGGCTGCCGCTTTGTATTTGGGAAAACCGTTCATGGACAGGTGCACGTTAAAGAGCGTGGCATCCTGATACTGGACATTGTGTACTGCCTGAATCGTCTTGCGTGGCAGGTGCTCGGGGCCGATCATCTTCTCGAAAGTCTGGTTGGCATCGATGCTGGAGCACACGAGCTTGTTGGCGCGAACGATCCCGTCGGGGGTGCGCACGCCCACGGCTTTGCCGTTCTCGACGATGATTTCCTCGACCGGCACCTGGGGAAACACGCGCCCGCCGTTCTTGACGATAACCCGCATGAGGGTGTGCGCCAGCCTGTGGGAGCCGCCCTTGCACAGGTGCCAGTTCGAGATCTTTCCAAGGAGCACCGGGTAACTGACGGCCAGCCCCTTGATGTCGGGCTGGTAGGCGCAGATCGCCGCGTGGAAGGCGAGCATCGCCTTGATGCGCTCGTTCTCGAAGTGCTTGTTGAGGAAGTCCGCTACTGACATGCTGCGGAGCTTGGCCTCGAGGAACTCGGAGCGGTCCTCGACGCCCCACGCGGCCAGTGCCTTGGTGATGTCGTTCAAGGCGATGGGCGGCGCGAACATCAGGGTGCGGACCATCAGGTCCAGATAACCATGGACTTCCTCGAACAGGCGCAGCCATGTCTCGGCATCCTTCTTCGAGAATCTCGCGAAGCTCTCGTAGGTCTTCTGCATATCCCGGTGGACGGTGATTGCCGTGCCGTCGGAGAAGATGCTTCCCATCTGCACCTCGGGCTGGGCGTAGTCCACGCCGTTGTCGAGCAACTTGAGATCGTCGTAGACCGGCGAGAGGCCCACCAGGGAGTGATAGTTGGAGTGGAGGTTGTGGAGGAAATTTGGTTCGGTGACTTCTTCGGTGCACAAGCCGCCGCCTTCTTCGGTGCGGCGCTCAAGCACAGCGACGCTCATCCCGCACTTGAGCAGGTAGGCGGCGAGCGCCATGCCGTTGTGGCCCGCGCCGATGACGATGGCATCGTATCCCTGGTCGAACATTCCCATGACGCGCGTCCTTTCAGTACATCCGGCCGGGCTTTTGCCAGACCGGCTTGTAGCCAAAGTCCTCACAGAGGATCTTGAAGCAGTTGTAACCCGGGCCCGCCGTGACGCCGCCGCCGGGGTGGCAGCAGCTTGCGGCAAGGTAGAGTCCCGGGATCTCGGTGGAGTAGCGCGAAGCGCCCGCGAAGGGGCGAAGCGCGTTGAGCTGGTCGATGCTCATGGCGCCGTGCCCGAAATCGCCTTCGCGCATCCGCATCCCGCGCTCCTGATCGAGCGGGGTGTGCAGATACTCGGCAATCACATTGCTGCGATTCATGTTGGGCGCGAACTTTTCGTAGAGATCGAGGAATCGCCAGTTGTAGGTCTCGCGAATCTCTTCCCACTCGGCTTCGCTGAGCGCGCTGGCACGGGGGAAGAAATACCAGCCGGTCAGGTTGTGCTTGCCCGGAGGGGCCTGCGTCTTGTCCCAGATGGAGTTGATCCACACGCCGGCTCCCGGAAGCTCGGGGATGCGGTCGATATGCCCTGCACGGCAATAGTCGAGGACTTCCTCTGCCGAGTCGTAGCCGACGACCTGATACCAGGCCTTGTTGATGTTCGGGTCGCGAGCGGCCGACTTGTAATCAGGGGCCTCGTGCAGCGCGAGCGCCACGGATCCCAGCACCTGATCGGGACCGTCCTTGAAGTTCTTCGAGCGGCGCACGTAGTAGTCGGAGAGCTTGTCCTCGCCGACGAGATCCAGGAAGGTATCTTTGACGCCGATGCCGCTGACCACGGCCTGGCGGGCCATGTATTTCTTGCCGTCCACGAGCTCGACGCCCACGGCTTTGCCGCCCTCGACAATGATCTTCTTGACGCGAGAGCCCTCGCGCATGGTGGCGCCTTCCTTGAGGCACGCGGTGACCATGGCGCCGTTGAGGCGGTGCGTTCCGCCCACCATCATGCGCCAGGTGCCCGGCATGAACAGGCACGCGAAAACGAAGATGCCGCCCATGCCCGGCCACTCAAGCGGGGGGCCGCAAAACTCGATCGCCACGCGGTAGAACAGGGCACGAATCTCGTCGGTCTCAAAAAGCTCGTCGATGCAGTCGCGGATGGACTTGTAGGCCATCTCTTCATCGAGCCCGAACTGCTTCATCAGCACCGACCAGGCGGCATAGGGCGGAGGAATCTCCTTCTTGTAGTTGAACTTCGGGGGTGGGGTGTACATGCCCATGGCCATCAGCGGCTCGAAGAGATTGGCCTTGGTCTTGAGGGCACGCCAGGTTTCGGCGTCCTTCTTTGAGTAGACCGCAAAGTTCTTGCAGGTCTCTTCGATCATGTCATTGCGATAAATGATGACCGGTGGCCGGCCGTCGCTGAAGGCGATGCCGGCCTGCGCCTCGGGATAAATCGTCCTTGCGCCCAGACTCTCCAGCTCGAAGTCGGAGAAGAAGGGCATGATGTGCAGGAACTCCATGAAGTTGGCATGGATGTTGTGGCAGAAGCCCGGGACGGTGTGCTCCATCGTATAGAGCGCGCCGCCCCACTCGTGTCGTCCCTCAAGGACGCAGACGTCGACACCGGCGCGGGCGAGATAGGCCGCGCACGTGAGCGCATTGTGCCCGCCGCCGACAATGACGACATCAAATTCTGTTCTTTCCATGTGCGAAGCACCTCCGCTGTTGGGACCGGGGCGCAAATGCCCGGTTTGCAGGCTGAATGCTCATGGAGGGTGTCGATTGGGAACATGCCGGTGGGTGAAACGGCATGCGCTGGTTTGGATGAAACTGGTGCTACCGCCTGTTGCGTCCTCCTTGCCGGAATTCTTGCCCACGGGGCTTGTCTGCCCCCGTGGGTGAAAATATGGTGACACGGGCGTCATTTTTGGGAGTATGATCTGGCTCAGGGTGGTAAGTGTCGCGATCAAACCCGGGTGGAATCTTGCCGGTCAGGTGTTTGATGCGATGTTGATGCTCTTAAATCGGCTTCCCTTCGAGTCTCGACGTCCACCGGATTCCCTCAAAGCCGCAAATAGTGCCCGATTTCGAGTCCCGTCCGTTCCGCCACGTTCTTCTCAAGAAGGAGCCTGTCGTAGCGGCAACGCTCGTTAGATGATCCTGCTGCTCCTGTCGCCCCAGTAACGATCCTTGAGCAGGCGTTTGTAGAGCTTTCCTGTCGGATGTCGCGGGAGCTCGGGCTCGAAGTCTATTGAGCGCGGGCATTTTACGTCCGCGATGCGCTCGCGGCAGAAGTCGATGAGTTCCCGGGCGAGTTCCGGGCCGGCAAGGCTCATGTCTTCGAGCTGGACCACCGCTTTGACCTCTTCGCCAAACTCTTCATTCGGCACGCCGATGACGGCGGCATCGGCGACCTTGGGATGCATGATCAGGGCGTTTTCAGTCTCCTGGGGATAGATGTTGACCCCGCCGGAGATGATCATGTGTGCCTTGCGATCGGTGAGGTAGAGCCAGCCCTCTTCATCCACATAGCCCACGTCGCCGATGGTGCTGTAGCCCTGCGGGCTTCTTGATCCGGCCGTCTTGTCCGGGTCGTTGTGATACTTGAACTTCGCCGGGCTCTCGAAATAGATCGTCCCTTCCTGCCCCGCCGGGACCTCGTTGAACTCCTCGTCCAGGATTCGGAGCTTGGCGTTGATGGGACGTCCTACCGAACCCTTGTGGGCAAGCCATTCCTCGGAATTGATGACGCAGAGTCCATTGCCCTCGCTTCCACCGTAGTATTCGTAGATGATCCGGCCCCACCATTCGATCATCGCTTCCTTAACGGGAATCGGGCACGGAGCGGCGGCATGGACGGCCATCTCCATGCTGGAGACATTGATGGCGTCGCGTTGTTCCCGGGGGAGTTTGAGCATGCGAACGAACATGGTGGGAACCCATTGGCTGTGGGTTACCTTGTATTTTTCGATCACCTTGAGGGATTCGAGTGCATCGAAGTGTTCCATGATCAACACGGTGGCCCCGAGTCGCAGTGCCGCCATGGTGAAGCCAAAGGGCGCGCCGTGATACATGGGAGCAGGAGAGAGAAAAATGCTGTCTTCGTTTACCTTGTAGACGCCGCCCACGATCTTCATGATTCCCGTGGGTTTTGTAAGCGGTTTGTCCGGCAGGGGGAGCTTCACGCCCTTGGGATGGCCGGTCGTTCCCGAGGAGTAGAGCATGGAGTTGCCCTCGAGTTCGTTCTCCGGCGGCGTGCTCGGCTGGGCGGCAAGCGCATCTTCCCAGGATTCGTAGCCCGGGCTCGGCTTGCCCACCATGTAGCGCGCAACCAGGTTCGGACACTTTCCGGCCAGAGCCTCGGCGATCTTGCTCTTCACTTCTGAGGTGATAAAGACCTTCGCCTCACAGTCTTCGATGATGTATTCGACTTCCGGCGGAGTCAGGCGCGAGCTGATGGGCGTGTAGTAAAGGCCCGCGCGCTGTGCGGCCCATGCGACGATCAGGAATTCGGCGTTGTTCTCCATGCACAGGGCGATGTGGTCACCACGTTGGAGACCGAGCGAATGAAACAGGTTTGCCCCCTGGTTGGAGCGCTCGGCCAGTTCGCCGAAGGTCACAACACGGCCGCTGCCTGTCAGGATGTAGGCGGGTTTGTCTGGATTCTTCTTCGCATGGATTTCGGGATTCATGGGTTACTCCTGACGATGCGGCTAGTTGAGCAGCGGGTCGCGGGGCAGATCGAGAATTCGCTCTGCAATCTGATTTCGAAGGATCTCGGAGGTGCCTCCCGCAATGGAGATCCCGCGGGTCTGCAGCAGCTCCATTCCGATTCTCGCTTCATATCCCTCGGTGACGGCGGAGAGCTCTCCGACTATTCGCGCGGCAAGGGCGGTGGACTCATGGTCGACTTCGGAGAGCAGCAGCTTGGTCACGTTTGCTTCGGCGCCCTGCTGTGCGCCCACGACCGCGCGGACAACGCTGCGGAGGTTGAGCAAGCGGTCTGACTCGCGGTTGGCCATCGCTGCTCCGACCTCGCGAGCGATGCCGACATCGTCAGGTGCGTGCTTGGCAAGCAGCTTGGGGAAGTTTGGTCCGCGGCCGAGGACCCCCTTGCCCCCGCTCAGACTGACGCGTTCATTTCCAAGGGTGTTGCGTGCAACGGTCCAGCCCTCGTTCACTTTGCCCACGACATCGGAGTCGGGGACGAAGACATCGTCGAGAAACACTTCGTTGAAGTGGGAATGCCCGGTGATCTGACGCAGCGGGCGAACCTCGACGCCATCCGCATTCAAATCGATCACCATCATGGAGATGCCCTGGTGCTTGGGAGCATCGGGATCGGTGCGAACGGTCGCAAATCCCCGGTTGCAGATCTGTGCCTCGCTTGTCCAGACCTTCTGTCCAGTGACGCGCCATCCCCCGTCGACCTTCACGCCGCGGGTCTTGACGGCGGCGGCATCCGAGCCGGCATCGGGTTCACTGAAGAGCTGGCAGAACCGCAGCTCACCTTCCAGGCTCGGGCGTACCCAGCGTTCCACCTGTTCGGGAGAGGCGTTCTGCGCAATCGTCAGGGTGTTCCAGGCACTGATGCCCATGCTTGGACGATCAACGCCTGCGAATTCCTCCTCGATGACGAGCTGCTCGATGGGACCTGCTTCACGGCCCCAGGGCTTGGGCCAGTGCGGCACGAAGTAACCAGAGTCACAAAGTGCTTTGCGCTTCTGGGCCTCCGGCAGTTTCTTGTATTCTTCAACGAACTTCCTGACTTCCTTGCGAATCTCTTCGGCTTCAGGAGGAAGGTCGATCGTCGTTCGCGACTTGATCCCCTTGCTGGCGAGCTGTGTGATGTCCTCGCGGGCCCGATCGACCGGTCCCATGAGCGCGCTCAGGGCATTTGCCCGCCGAAGGTAGAGGTGGGCGTCGTGCTCCCAGGTAAAACCGATTCCGCCGTGAACCTGAATATTCGTCTCCGCGCAGAAGACAAATGCCGGAAGCGCCAGGGCACAGGCGAATGCCGATGAAAGCTCCGCTTCTTCCCCGTTCTGCCCTTCGCGCGCCGCGCCCCAGGCAGCCGCAGTGGCTTTCTCGGTTTCGATGAGCATGTTGGCGCAGTGGTGCTTGACCGCCTGAAACATGCCGATTGGGCGGCCGAACTGCTCGCGAACCTTTGCGTACTCGGTTGCCATCTCCAGGCAGGCGCGCGCGCCGCCTGCAGCTTCGGCCGCACTGAGCGTGCGCGCCAGGCGCTGCGCCACACGGCGCGCACCCTTGAGGACGTTCTCGGGCGGCACTTTGATGTTCTCACAGGTTACCGCGCTTGCGCGGCGACTCCGATCGATGTTCTTGAGTGGTGTGATGCTGAGGCCTTCCTGATTCCGGTCCAGGATGACAATGTCGTCGCCTACTGCCAGCATCAGGACCTGTGCAAGATCGGCTCCCATCACGAGGCCAGCCGATCCGTTAAGTGCCCCATTCAATGACAGAGAGCCGTTCAGACCCACGCCGGCAGGGGCCGAACCCTCTGCCAAGCGGGGCAGGTACTGGCTTTGCGAGTGATCGGAACCGGACTCAGAAAGGATCGCTGCCGCCAGTGTGGTGGGCAGATAGGGGCCCGGTGCTATCGCGCGGCCCTGCTCTTCGAGGACGATGGCAAGCTCGGGAATCCCGAAGCCCTGTCCGCCGAATTTCTCATCGACGTGAATGCCCATCCAGCCGAGCTTGGCCATCTCGCCCCAGAAAGAGGGCATCTTCTCGGTCTTTTCGCTGAGCAGCTCGCGAGACTCGGCCCGGGCCTTGTTGGATTCGAGAAACGCGCGAGCAACGCGCGCAATTTCCTGGTGCTCTTCGGTAATCGCTATCGACATGGATTTGCTCCTGTGGAGATCTGAAGGGGCGGGATTCGGTTGAGACCGCCCTTGAGGCGACGGCAATACTATGATACTAGTTATAAATCTGTCAAGCGATCTAAACTGAAGGCCGGTCCAAGCGGATCAAATCGATTTCAGCAATGAGGAAGGACCACGGAAATATGGCCGAGCAGGAAACTACGGAGCGGGCAGCCGTGCAGGTGGCGCGCAAGATTGCGGGGCAGATTCGCAGCGGCGGGATGCGACCGGGAACCAAGCTCCCCGCGGAGCACAACATGGTTGAAGAACTCGGGGTTGCGCGTGCAACAGTGCGCGAGGCACTGCGTTTCTTGGAACTCCAGGGCGCGCTCCGAATCAAGGCGGGGCCGGGTGGTGGACCGGTTGTGAGCGTTCCCGGTACCGAGCATCTTGCCAGCGTATTGTCGCTCCAGTTGCAGTTCGCAGGTGCTCCCTATCAGGCGGTCCTCGACGCGCGAGGATCGATATACCCTGTTCTGGCTGCTGAAGCCGCCGATCATGCAAATCATCAGGACATAGAGCTTTTGCGGCAAAGCCTCTCAGAGATGGCCGCTAATGTCGAGGATCCGGACTTCGTGCTGCGTGAACACCGACGATTCCAGGCGCTGGTGGCCTCGGCCTCAGGAAACATGGTCCTCGGGCTGTTCGTCAATGCGCTGCACAGGATTTCCGAGCTGACAGGAATCAGGCTCGACTCCAAGTGGTGCCGCGGCGCGGTGCGCGATTGTGAAGAAGTGATTTCGGCGATCGAGCGTGGAGACGCTGAGGCAGCCCGGGAAGCGACGCAAAAGCACCAGGATGCGGCAAAACGATATCTTGAAAAAACCGTTCCGGATCGTCTGAAGGAACCCGTTGCCTGGATGGGCCCGGATCAATAGGACAAATCGTGGTTGACGGCTTCCCGGTAACTATGATACTAGTTAGTGGTCGCTCGCCACAGGGCTCCGGGAATCCGGGCTTGTCGAGGGTGGGGCGCGAATCCGAATCATCGCGGCAGTTCGTGCCGCGCGCGAGGAGCCTTCTCAGATGGAAAAATACGACGGTCCAATCTTTGATGCCGACAACCACTACTACGAAGCCCACGATGCATTCACGCGTCATGTGCCCAAGAGCATTCAGCCGCGCTGCGTTCAGTGGGTTGAGCTGGAGAATGGCCGGAAATACCACGTCGTTGCCGGCAAGATCAGCTTCGCAGTGGGAAATCCGACCTTCAATCCGATTTCCAAGCCCGGCGCGCTGCGCGAGTACTATCATGGCAATCCCCGCGGCAAGAAGTTCGGGGAGCTCATTCGTGAGTCGCTCGAGCCCATGCCGCCCGAGTACATGGACCGCGACAAGCGCATCGAGCGTTTGAAAGAGCAGGGGCTTGAAGCCGCCTGGCTCTTTCCCACTGCCGGCATCCTCTATGAGGAGGCTCTCTCCAAGGATACGGACGCCCTGTGCGCGACGTGTGAGGGGTTCAACCGCTGGCTCGACGACGATTGGGGCCTGGCCTACAAGGGGAAGCTCTTTAACGCGCCCTATATCTCTCTCGCAGATGTCGACTGGGCATGCCGGGAACTCGAATGGGCACTCAAGCAGGGAGCACGCGTAATCGTGATGCGACCGCACTCGGTTCGCACGCGTCTCCACGGATCGCGCTCACCAGGTGACGAAATGTTTGATCCCTTCTGGGCACGGGTAAACGAGGCCGGTATTACCGTCGTGGCACACGTGGGCAGCAGTGGTTACACCGCCAACGGCTACGCACGCTCCTCGATGAAGGATGCCTTGGGCGGCGGTGGCAAACCGACCGTGGCGAGCCTCAATCCCGAGCGTGCAATCTATGACTGGCTCCTCACACTTGCGTTCGACAAGATGTTCGAGCGCTTCCCGAATCTGCGGATCTGTTCGGTCGAGAACGGATCGGCCTTTCTGCGCGATCTCTTCGTCAAGCTCGGACATTCCAGAGATCGGATGCCCTATTACTACAAAGAAGACCCGTGCGAACTCTTCCGTGAGCACGTCTGGATCAATCCCTTCTGGGAGGACGACATCGCCGATATCGCGTCGATCATTGGCGCCGACCGCGTGATCTTTGGGTCCGACTGGCCTCACATGGAGGGCTTGGAGAAGCCGCTCGACATCTTCGAGGAGATCGAGGGAATCTCGCTCGAGGACCAGAAGAAGATTCTCTACAGCAACACGGCCGAGCTCAACGAGTTGCGGCCTGCCTGAGCGGGGATGGTCAGTTGAGCTACGAAGACATCCGCTACGAAGTCAGTGACGGGCGCGCCAGCATCACGCTGGCGCGCCCGAAAACCCACAACGCGATCACAACGAAGATGCTTGAAGAGCTAGAGGACGCGCTGTGGGAGGCCGATGACAATGTCGACGTTCACTGTGTGATTCTCAAAGGGGAGGGTGCCTCGTTCTGTTCGGGGTACGACGTGGGAAGACTGCCCGCAAGAGGTCGCAAGGGGGCCACGAACTACCGAACCGGTCGCAGTCACGATGACGACACCTGGCTCATCGAGCGCAACAACCGCCAGATCCGCGCGCTCTGGGAGATGCACAAACCGTCCATTGCGCAGGTCCATGGCGCCTGTCTGGCCGGCGGAACCGATCTCGCAATGGCCTGCGACATGGTGATCGCCGCAGACGACGCGCGCTTTGGGTTTCCTGCGGCGCGATCTTTCGGTGCGCTTCCAAACAATTTGTGGGTCTATCACTGCGGTCCCCAGTGGGCCAAGCGCCTTCAGCTTACCGGCGACGTAGTCACGGGCGCGGATGCTGAGAAGATTGGACTCGTGATGAAGGCGGTTCCCGCGGATCTTCTCGAAGACGAGGTCCAGGGGCTGGCCGACCGATTGTGCCTCATTGACACCGACCTCCTTGCCGCCAACAAGCGGATCATCAATCTCGGCCTTGAGCTGATGGGTGCGCAGACGCTGCAGCGCCTTGCAGCCGAGAACGACGCGCGTGCGCATCACGCCAACGCGGTGCGCGAGGCCGGTCGGAGCTTCAAAGAGCACGGGATCAAGGAAACCCTTCGCCGGCGGGACGAACCCTTTGGTGATGGCTTGGCGAAGGTCGGCAAGCCAGAGGGGCGTCTCAAAAAATAGGGCACGTCGGGCTGGCTCGATGCACGTCAGTTCATGGAGGGGGAATCGTGAGCAATCTGCTACAGCTTGAATTTTTGGCTCCATTTTCGGAGTGGGGCTGGCCTTTGGTGCGCCTGGTCATGGGCGTGCAGTTGGCCGCTCATGGCTTTCGCAAGGCGACGGGTGGGATCAAGGATTTTATTCCTTGGCTTGAGTCTCTCAAGGTGCCGGCGCCCAAAGTTGCGGCGGTTTGCGCGATGCTTGCCGAACTGGTTGGCGGGCTCTGCATTGCGGTGGGGCTCTTTACGCGCCCGGCCGGCGTAGCTGCAGCTTTTACAATGGCCGTGGCGATCGTGCTTGCGCACCTCGGAGACGCCAGGAATTTTGGCAAACCAGAGGCGGGCGCCTTCGAGTATCCTATGCTCATCCTCGCGGTTGCGATTGCTGCTTCCCTTGCCGGCGGCGGCCCCGTGTCTCTGGACGCATTGCTTGCAGCGGCACACTGATGGAGTCGGCACAGATGAGCGAACTCACGGATCTACTCAAACAACGAAATGTCAGGGAGCTACTGGCCAAGCCGTTTTCCAGTCTCGGCTATATCAACGTCGTCAAAAGCACGGCCGCAGCAGGGATTGCCAGCATCGGCGGAGCCACTTTGCCGCAGCATCTGCTGCCGGAGCTCTGGAAAAACCTTGGCTCTCGCAGAGCGATCGTCTCCCACACCGGGACGGTGTCATTTGCAGATCAGGCGGACCGTGCACTCCGGTTATCGAATGCCTTCTACGAAATGGGGTTGCGACGCGACGAACGCGTGGCCACGTTGCTCGCCAATGAGCAGGCATGGTTCGATACGATGCTGGCGTGCTTGATCTCGGGCTACAAGATGCCGATGCTCAACACGCACCTGAAATCTGCGGAGCTGGTCAAGTGCATCAACAGTTGCCAGCCCAAGATCCTGATTTTTTCGCCCGAGTTCATCGACGTCGTCAAGGAAATGGAGCCGAAACTCGAGTCCAGCCCGACGCTCGTGTGTACTGGGCCCGGGGACCTGTCGGCCCACTACTGCACTTTGGATTCTCTGCTGCAGGGCG
>JAGRBM010000401.1 GCA_020434085.1 Chrysiogenia bacterium
CGCCCACGACGAAGACCTGCAAATCGGGAACGCGCGTTGCAACCTTCGCCGCCGCGCGCAGAAACAGCGCCTGATTCTTGATGGGCACCAGCCGCCCGACGATTCCGACGGCAGGAAGGTTTTGTGAAAGCCCCAGCTCGCGTTGCAGGCGGCGCTTCTCTGTCGGGTTTGCGAGCGCTTCGAGGTCGAGTCCAAGCGGCACGACGCGGAGCTTGTCCGGATGCGCGATACGGTAGTCGCGTTCGAGCTCCTCGCGCAGCGCGGGAGAGATCGCCAGCACGCCGTGGGAGAGCGTGCTCAAAAATCGCTCGACGCGCACGATGTTCTCCGATGCCCCCTCGCTGAAGTAGCCCTCGAAGACCTGCCCATGGAAGGTGTGCACCCGGACGGGCACGCGGGCGATCCACGCGGCGATACGTCCCAGCGCGCCAGCCTTGGACTTGTGGGTGTGCACGACATCGGGGCGATCACGCAGCAGAATCCAGAGAATGGAGAGAAACGCACGCAGGTCCTTGAGCGGTGAGATCGGGCGCGAGAGCGTCGGCAGCACATGGCGCCGAAGGCCCGGACGGCCCTCGAACAGATGGCTCATCTCTTCCTCGTCGTCGGTGACGTGGCCGTGAATGAGGAGCGTATCGACGCGCCCGCCGGTCTTTTCCGAAGAGAGCCCCTCGCTGGTGAGCACCGCATGCACCGCCGGGCCGCCCACGTTGAGGCGGTCCATGATGCGCACGATCTTGAGGGGTTTGTCCGCCATGCAGGGATTCTACGCGCCCTGGATGCGCTCAAGCCAGCGCGAGAGCACGAGCAGGCCGTAGATGCGCTGGCCCGCGTCGAGGGCGCGGCTCTGGTGCGCCTCCCACAGGGCGCGCACGGCGGCAAAGTCGAGGTGCGCATAGAGCGGATTTTCCTCGTTGAGAAGCCGCGCGGCGGCCCATTCGCGAAGCGGGCCGCGGATCCACTCGTGAAAAGGGACGCCGAATCCGTGCTTGCGGCGGTTCAAAATCTCATCCTCGATGATGCCGGCGTAGGCCTTGCGCATCCAGATCTTCAGGGAGAGTCCTCGCGTGAGCCCCTTCGCCGGGAGTGCGTGTCCCAGCTCGACGACCTCGCGCGAGAGAAACGGCGCGCGCAGCTCCAGGCTGTGGGCCATGGTCATCCGGTCGGTCTTTACGAGCAGGTCATCGGGCAAGTAGCTCTCGAAGTTGATGCGGAGGGCTTCGTGCACGGGCGAGTCGCTCGTCGGCGTGCCGAAAATCGGCCAGGGAAAGCTTGTGCAGGCGGCGCGGTGTTTCTTGCTCAGCAGGCCGAGCGCCACCTCGGCCGGGGCCAGCGACTGCCAGCGCAGCAGGCGTTCCATCGCCGGGCGGGTGGCGTCTGCCAGCAGGCGGCGAAGCCGCCCGCCGCGGTTCCCATAACCACCGGTATCGGGAACGAGACCCGCGAAGGGTTTCATGGCGGCGAGCGCGAAGCCGGGCACGCGCTCGGTCATGGCGATGCCGGCAAAGCGCTCGTAGCCGCAGAAGACCTCGTCGCCGCCGTCGCCGCCGAGCGCAACGGTGATGTGTTCTCTTGCATGGGCGGCCAGCGCGTGAACCGCAATGGCGGAGGAATCAGCCATGGGTTCGTCGAGCGCATCCAGCACCGCGTCCATCAGCGCTTCATCGCCGGTGACGATCTTCTCAAAATGCTTGGTGTTGAATGCCTCGGCGGCGCGGCGGGCCCAGGGGCTCTCGTCGTAACCAACGCCGTCGCTGAAGCCGATGGAGAAGGTCGAGAGGTCCTCCACTCCCGCGCGGCGCATCTCGTGAACGAGAATCGTGGAATCCACGCCGCCCGAGAGAAACGCCCCGAGCGGCACGTCGGATTCGAGTCGCGAAGCGGTCGCATGGTGGATACGCTCGCGAATGAGCGGCAGCGCGTCGGCTTCCTTGATTTTCGTGGGGGCCGGCGATGCGCGCCAGTAGTTCGATTTCTCGGTGAGCCTGCCGCCCTCAAAGACGGCGTAACCCGCGGGCTCTACCTGCTCCACGCCCTGGAGAATGCGCGGCGCGCGGGCGTATCCCAGCGTGAGATAGGACCACAGTCCGACCGGATCGACCGGTGGCACCTGATCGAGCAGCGCCAGCAGCGAGAACACCTCACTGGAAAAGGCGACGCCCTCGCGGCCGGTGGGGCGCTCAAAGTAGAAGAGCGGTTTCTCACCCGATGCGTCGCGAACCAGCGTCAGGCGGCGCTCTTTTGTCGCCCAGAGCGCGGCGGCGAACATGCCGTCGAACTTCGCAAAGGCATCGCTTCCCCAGTGGGCGAAGGCTTTTACAAAGACCTCGGTGTCCGAGCGCGTCTCGAAATGCTCGCCCGCGGCTTCCAGTTGCGCGCGCAGTTCGTGGTGGTTGTAGAGCTCGCCGTTGTAGACAGCGACGACGCGGCCGCGTGAATCTTGAAAAGGCTGCGCGCCGCCTTCCTTGTCGATGACGATGAGGCGCCGGTGGGCGAGCGCGAGGGAATCCTCGAAGTGAAAGCCGTCCTCGTCGGGGCCGCGGTGGACGAGCCGCTCCGCCGCGGCGCGCGCGCGCTTCTCGAACAGCTCCGGGCTCTCCCCGGGCACCAGCAGTCCGGCGATTCCGCACATCAGGCGGCCCCGCCCAGAACTTCGCGGTAGAGCGCTTCGGTGGCGCGCACATTGGTCTCCAGGTTGAAGTGCTCTGCGACGAACTTCTGCGCGGCTTTGCCCAGTCTCTCGCGCAGCGCCCTGTCGGAGAGCAGGCGCGCGAGTTGCGCCGCCGCTTCCTCGTCATTGCCGGCAAGCAGGCCGGTCTCCCCGTCTTTGATGAGGCTTCCAATGGACGCGACCTTCGTCGCAAGAAGCGCCGTGCCCGCGGCGGCGGCTTCCAGCAGCGACATGGGCAGGCCCTCGGCCCGCGAAAGCAACATCACCACATCCGCGCGCGTGACGAGCGCGGGAACATCGTTTCTGCGCCCGAGAATGTGGATGTGGTCCCTGTGGGGGCTCTTCTCTCGCGCGCGCTCGAGCGCGGTGCGCAGCGGACCGTCCCCGGCGAAGACGAGATGTGCTCCGCTTCCGGCATGCCCGCACGCGCGCTCGAAAACCCCGAGAATTTCCAGCGGTCGTTTCACTTCCAGAAGATTCGCCAGCACGAGCACCACCGCCGCCTCTGTCGGGACTCCCAGCTCCGCGGGCTCCGCGCCGGAAAAGCGCGCGAGCTCCACGCCGTTTGCGAGCACGCGGGTGTTCGCGTTCTTCGTCTCGGCGGCGACGGCGTCGCCGACGGCGATCACGGCGTCGGCGCGCGGCCACGCGGCATGGGCGATCCAGCGGGTGGCCTCGCGCATGGAGGCCTCGATGCAATGGTTGGTCGCGACGAGCCTTGTCCCCAGGCCGCGCCGCGCGTAGTGGGCGGTCAGCGCCGGCTGCGCCAGGTGTGCGTGAATGAGCTCGACGCCGCGCTCTCGCAGGTAGCGCCGCAGCGCCAGAGCCGCGCGCGGATCGTTGGCGCTTGCGCCCGGGCTCAGGCGAATGGGAGCGATCCCCTCGTCGCTGAACTTTTCGGTCAGCTCGTCGGGGCCGCCCAGATAGGCGAGGCGGTAGTCGAAGCTCTTGCTGTCCCAAAGGCGCGCGCTCTGGAGGACGAGCATCTCGGCGCCGCCGACGCCGAGGGTCTTGAGCAGCACCAGCACGCGTGGGCGCTGCTCAGCCACGGCGCGCTCCCTCGTGCGCCTCGCGCAGGATGCGCGCCCAGGTGTCGGCGTAGGCGCCGGTGTTGTAGTGGGTTTCGCCGCGGGTGCGGCCGCGCTCGGAGAGCCCGGTATAGAGCTCGGCGTCGCTGAGAAGTTTCTCGAAGGCCGCTTCCCATTCGTCGGCGGTCGAGGCCAGCAGTCCGGCGCGCCCCTCGTCGCAGGCCTGCACGTTCATTCCAACGGGCGAGGCGATGGTCGGCACGCTGAACGCGAAATACTGGATGATCTTCGTGCCGCACTTGGCGCGGCTCCATTCATCGTCGCTGAGCGGCATGACGCCCACGTCGAAGGCCGAGACCTCGAAACGCTCGGTCTTGTCGTCCCATTTGCGCTGGTCGAGCGGCACGTCGTCCCAATCGAGCGGCGCGGCGCCGATGGTGCGCAGCACGATGTCGCGCTTTTTCGCAAGGCGCGCCAGCGGTTCGCGAATGAGTTCGAGGTAGGGCGTCGTGAGCGGCGAGCCGATCCACCCGATGACGACTTTTCGATCGCCGGGAAGCTGCCGCGGCTTTCGCGCCGGATAGTGCACGAAGTCCAGGCACGTGGGAATAACGTGGGTGTTTTCGTTGAAGGGGCGGATTTTCTCGGCGAGGTAATCGTTCCCCGCCACGACGCCGTCGCAGAGGGAGGCGACCTGTTCAAGCTTCTTGCTGCTTCCCAGCAGGCGCGAGCGCCACGTGGGCGACGATCCCGGCGGACGCAGGTCGATGGCGTCGTCCACGTCGAGAATCATCGGGATGCCAAGACCCGCGTAGGCTTTCTCCAGCCAGGGGCGCAGGTGATTGATCAGGTCGCGCTGGAGCACGATCACGTCGGTGGTCTGCCGCAGCGTCTGCATGCCGGTCAGGCGGTCGAAGAAGCGCTGGGCATAGGCTTTGGTTCCAGTGCCGGGGCGGCGCAGCGGATCGACCACGACCTCGAAGCCGCGCTCAATGAGATAGGGGGCGAAGGCGTAGGCCCGCAACCTGGCGCTGGCGCCGTGTTCATCGGTCTGCGTGAGAAACCTCACGCGAATGTCAGTCATTTGGGAACTCACTCAGGTCGACTCGTTTGCCGCCGGGATCGTAGTCGCGGCGCATCCGCGCGGCCAGCCGGTAGCGCTCGGAAAGCACTTCGCGCAGATAGGGCCGCGCGGTAAACGCCCGCGCCAGGTTCCAGGCCTCGCGCGCGGCCTGCCGCGGGGATGCCAGCGCCCAGCCGTTCTCGTTCTTGGCATGGAGCCACAGGCGGTTGCGGTAGAGCAGCTTCTCCTGCGTGGGCGAGGAGCGCATCGATCCGTAGCGCCGGTGCCAGCAGATGGCCTCGGGCGCATAGATCGCCCGCCATCCCTTGCGCCGGGCGCGCCAGGCCAGGTCGACGTCCTCGTAGTAGGCGAAAAATCGCTCGTCGAAGTAACCGGTTTCTTCCCTCACGTCTTCGAGCAGGGCGCGGTGATAGAGCGCCACCGCGCCGCTTGCGCCAAAGACCTCGCCGCGCGGACGGTGCAGCGTGGCAAACGCGCGCCCGGCATCGCGATCGACAAAGAGCCCCTCGCGCGCGTCGAAGCAGATCCCGGTGGTGTCGATGAGTTCGGTCTGCGCCATGTCCGCGTCCAGACGGCGCACGAGCGGCTGCACCGCGCCGATGCATCCTGCCGGATCGAGCGCGGCGCCGGCTTTGGCGAGAAAGTCCTTTTCCAGCAGCGCGTCGGAGTTGAGCGCCACGTAGCCCTCGATTTTCGAATCGGAGAGCGCCCGGTCGATGAGCCCGTTGTGCGCGGCGGCAAAGCCCGCGTTTTCGGGGTGGGCGACGAGCTCGGCCTCGGACCAGCTTCCGCGCACCCAGTCGGCGCATCCGTCGCTTGAGCCGTTGTCCCAGACCAATACCCGGGCCGGTAGCGGGTCCATTGCGCGCAGGTTCGCCCGCAGCCCCTCGAGCAGGGGGCGGTTGTTCCAGAGCACGATGCCGACGGCGTAGGGGGCGGGCATGAATGATCTCTCCGGCCTTGAGGGCGATTTTTTCAGCTTAGACGATCCACGGTCCGGATTTCCCGTTTCGGGCTGCCTCTGGGACCGTTGGGCCTCAAATCGTTTGTTTTTGCGACATAACGCCCTGCGTTATCTGGCCTAAATGCCCGATTCGTCTGGATATTTCGTTGACATGCGGAGGGGATTTTCGCAAAATGAACTCATTGAAGGTTGGTGGTGCTCCTTCTTTTTCTGTCCCACACAGTCCCCGCCAGGCGTATGCTTATGCTTGGTAACGGAGATGCATGTGGGTCTCTGATCGTGAGCAACCTCCGGGCTACGCCGAAGTTCAGTAGGTACAATCCGGCTCTGGAGATGCTCGCGGCCTGACGCCTCGAAGGCGGGGTCACATTTTTGGACGGAGAGCTCTCTGCGTTGTGAAGCGTCGGTCTTGTTCCAGACCGGCCGAGTAGCAACCGGGCAAACCGCGAATCGCAGTGGGTGCGGATTCGCGGGACTTGCGAGAGTTCTCACAGAAGGATTGGTGGAAATGAAAGTCTCTCCCGTATCGATTGGTTGCGTGCATCTCTCGCACGGCGAATTCAATGCAGTTTTCGGTTGCCCCAGTGAGTCGCTGAAGACGATTCTCAGCAACGGGCTTGCCATGCCCGAGTGCTTTGTGGTGCCCGATACCTTCCATCACCAGGGCACCTCGCTCATTGCGATCGAGTTTCCCTTCTACCACTTCCTGTTCATCCAGGGCGGTCTGCAACACGGGCGCAAGTTCCGCGTGATCGGCTCGAAGGACGCGTGCGACCGCGTGCACGAGATGCTGCGCGTAACGCTGCTGGGCCCGACCGATGCGGAGATGAAGCGCTGGAAGGTGAACAAGCGCGTGCGCGAAATGTTGCGCACCGATCTCGATTACCTCGCGCTCAAGAACGGCGAGGGTCGCATCCTCAATATCGACGACATGATCGACTTCGTGCACTACGACGATCAGGACAAGGCGCTGCTCTGCGGTGAGGGGTCCGATGCCGCGTGGGTAAAGCGCCTGGGCGAAGATCGCTACGCCATTCTGGGCGGCAACGGCACGAAGAAGAATCTGGCCCGGGTGGAGATCCCGCTCGATGGCCACTGCATTCCGCCCTACGAAATCACCATGAGCCAGAAGAGCGCCTTGCCGGCGAATCTCTCGGTCACGGTGCTGGGCGCCTCGCACGGCTTCGATCCCAACAATCCGACGACCTGCTACCTGCTGGGGATCAACGGCGTGAACCTGCTCTGGGATGCTTCGCCTTTCACCATGGACCAGCTCCGCGCGCGCGGCGTTCCCAAGGAAAGCATCAAGGGCATCATCCTCAGTCACGTTCACGACGATCACTGCAGCTTCCTGGAGTTCCTGCTCGACAAGGAACGCCCGACGGTAATCACCACCGTGGAAGTCTTCGAGTGTCTGCTCATCAAGATGGGAGCAATTCTCGGCGAGAGCCCCGATCAGGTGCGCGACTACATCGACTTCGTGGAGATCAAGGCGGGCAAGCCCACCAAACTCTACGGCGCCGAGTTCAAGTTTTTCTACGGCGTGCACGCGATCCCGGCCTTCGGTGCGGAGATCAGCGTCGAGGACAAGCACGGCAAACCCCACCGCGTCTACATCAGCGGCGACACCCTGCACTTCCGCGGCCTGGCCGAGATGGCGCAGGCGAGGCTCATCGCCCCCGAGCGCCGCAAGGAGCTCGAAGGATTCCTCAAGCAGAACTGGGACCTGTGCGTGCTCGATGGTGGTGGCGAACCCATTCACATGGCGGTCGAGGACTATGAGGACTCGAAGCTCCCCATCGTGATTACCCATCGCCCCACCTGGGACGGAAAAATGGGACCGAAGACCTGCGTGGCAAAGCCCGGCCAGACCTTCGAGATCATTCCGGCTGAACCGGTGCATCCCTTCCACGCGCAGGCGATTTTCGAGTCCATGCAGCTCTTTGAGATCCAGGATAAGACCTGGATCGACGTGTTGCTGGCGCGCGGGCGCGTGCGCGATGTCAAACCCGGCGAGGTCGTCGTCGAGGAAGGCACCGTCGGTGATACCTTCTACTTCGTTCTCTCGGGTCACCTGAGCGTCGAGTCCGGCGGCGAGAGCCTGGCGAGTCTCGACCGCGGCGATTTCTTCGGCGAGATCGCGATCCTCAAGAAGCAGGAGCGCACCGCCAGCGTCGTGGCCGAGGGGCCCTGCACGCTCTTCGAGCTCCCGGGATCGCTCTTCATGGACTTTGTCGACGCCAACGATCTCGAAGAGGATTTCTCGCGCCTGTGGCGCGACCGGCAGGCCATTCAGGAAGTCGAGCTCTTTGCGGGTCTCGATGCCTCGGCCACGCACCGCATCACGCTTGAATCCGAGGCCAAGTCCTTCAAGAAGGACGAGGAAATCGTCAATCCCAAGAACCCCAAAGCCGGTCGCGACTACTTCATCGTGAAGAAGGGCGCGGTTCGCCTGTATGAAAAGGGCAAGCTGCTCAAGGACAAGCGCGGCAAGCCGCTGCTCGTCAAACCCGGCCAGTACTTCGGCCGCCACGTGATGGTCAACTCCACCACGCTGCGCAGCTACACGGCCGTGGCCAATGTCGGAACGGAACTGCTGGTGCTCGACAAGGCGCAGCTCGACGCCCTCCAGGAAGAGATGCCGCTCATCAAGCACCGCATCCGCCTGACCATGGACGAGCGCGCCTCCACGCAGGGCACTTCTCCCGCGCCGCGGCGCTTCCCGCTCTCGGGCAAGGAAGCCCGGCGCCTTCGCCGCGTGGGCTGACATCGGGCGGAGGAAGTTTCACCGCAGGCGTGAGTGACACCGGAGAACAGCCCGCGGCTGCCGACAACCTGGTGAGCCGCGTGCTCGCCCGGATCGGCAACCCGCTCGACTACTGCAGCGTCGACAAGGCGATTCTGGGGTCGTGCGTCACGCTCTCATTCGTGTTGAGCTCCGCGGCGCTCATTGAGCTGATGCTCGCCTTTCCCGAGCAGACGCCGTTCTTCGATCTCGCCTTCACCCGGTTTTTTACGCTGATTCTCTACGTCATGGTCGCCGGCTGGGTGGCAATCATCGGTGTCGGTCTGTGGCTCAGGACCCGCGATCCCGAAAACCAGGCGATCGTCTGGGCCACGGTCATCTTCTATTCGCTGACCTTTGCGTGGGGCGCCTATTGCACCGGGCCGTTCACCGCTCCCTACACCGCGCTCGTCGTATTCGGCGCGAGCATGATCGCGTTTCTGCTGTTCGACTTCTTCAAGGTGAGCGTGGGCTTTGCCGTGGTGATCGTGCTGGTTGTCGGATCGGTCGTGCTCGAGCGGTACGGGATCATTCCCGGCGCCCCGCTTTTTGCGCAGCCTCCCTACGTGGACGGCCGCCTTTCGGGCTGGTGGATCTTCGCCATGGGCGCGGTCTACGTCCTGCTGATGGGCCTGTTCCTGCCGCTCATCGCCTACATCATCGCCCAGTGGCGCGACCGCGAGGAAAAACTCTCGGAGGCCTACGTGCTGCTTCGTGCCACCAAGGACCAGCTCGTCCAGGCCGAGTCGCTCGCGGCGCTCGGCACGCTGGTGAGCGGCGCGGCCCACGAACTGCGCAACCCGCTGGCCTCGAGCGGCGCGCTCTTCCAGAGCCTGCGCGAGGACATCGAGGCCCTTGCAGGAGTCGGAGAGAGCGAGCGCGCCGACGCCCTGGAGACGATCGATATGGCGCTGCGCGGTCACGGCCGCGCAGCCGAAATCGCCGAGCGGCTCTACCTGCTCAACGAAGCCCTCGAGCGACAGGCCGAGCTGCGACCGGCGAATGCGGTGATGGACGAGTGCCGCGCGCGTCACGCCGTGGCGCAATGGGACGTCGCACCGCTTCCCGAAGGCGCCCTGGTCGACCGGGGCGCGGCGTTGCAGATTGTCGACAACCTGCTGAGCAATGCGCTGGCCTCGGGCAGCGAGAGCGCCCCGCGCGTGCGGGTGCAGGCCGTGGGGGCCGTGCTGGAGATCGAAGTCTGCGATGAGGGGCGCGGCATTCCGGAAAAGGCGCAGGGGCAGGTCTTCCAGCCCTTCTTTACCCTGGAGAAAACAGGCGAAGGCCACGGCGTGGGACTGGGACTCTATCTCGTGCACGAACTCGCGCGCCGGGCCGGCGGAGGCGTGATGCTTCAGAGCACGCCGGGGCAGGGAACCTGCGTGGCGGTGAGCCTGCGGCTCATGTCCGCTGACGACTTGGAAGCCCCGGCAGGCGAAGGTATCGTTCCGGGATACGAATCGTAGCGAGCGGGGGAAACCAGCCCATGTTCTGTGTCAGGTGCGGCAGCCAGAATGAAGCAGGCGCGCAGTATTGCAGCAGTTGCGGCAACCCGCTCGGCGGCGGCGTTCCGGCGCAGGCCCCCGAGGGCGCGCTTCCCCGGGATCCGGGCGGCGCGGCACTGCAGGCGCCGCTCGAATACGCCGGTTTCTGGCGACGCTTTGTCGCCTGGCTCATCGACATGTTCCTGCTCGGGATTGTGCTGACCCCGGTTCA
>JAGRBM010000402.1 GCA_020434085.1 Chrysiogenia bacterium
GCACCGTGGCCGTCATCACCGCCAGGCCGACAAGCATCAGCGCCAGCGGCGTCCGCTCGCTCCCCCACTCATGGCGCCAGAAGATGATGAGGCCGAAGATAAGGGCCGAGACGTGAATGACCGGATAGGACAGCGCGGCGATGAGATACAGACGCGATTCCTGCAGGTTCTCGATCGGGTCGTGAAGCACCGCCACTGAGGCGATGATGATCACACAGAGCACGACGCCAAGGTCGCCGATCTTGAGCAGCGTCATCTCCTGGGACTTGGTATTGGTTCCGTAATAAAAGAACCCGACCACAAAACAGGGGACAAACAGGTCAAATCCAAAGTCGCTGTAATCCGGAAACGGCGTGTAGACCTGCTGGACGAGTTCGCGCCAGTCCCAGATCAGCATTCCCCCAAACCAGAATGCGCAGCCCAGCGCAAACCAGTACCAGGCCTTTCGGCGATGCGCCTGCGCGCAGTTCCTGGCCGTCCTCGCGCATTGGAGCGCGCCGATCAGGGCGCTCAGCGTCCAGAACAGGTTCGCCCAGAGGTGGAGGGCCCACCCGCCGGGCTCCAGCACGACATAGCCCGCGGCCATGAGCGCCAGGTAGGCCGCCAATCCGAACAGGACCATTGCCCGCCGCCGGATGGCATGGATCTGCCCCTGCTGCGAATTCCACTCGCTCACATGCGACTCCGGAATGCTTGCCTCGCACGATGCGAGATTGCACACGTCATTGCTGTCTTACCGGGTGTTCTGGTACGATGGGGCACTCACAGAGGCTTTGCAAGCGCTGCCACTCGGAGAATGGATCGAGTGGGACAGCCGGTCCGGCTGGCGCGGAACGAAGGAATTGACCATGAGCTACACCCAGGCATTTGCGAAAGCGGCCCAGGCCTTTAACTCCCATGACTGGGATGAGGCCAACCTGCTGTTTTCCGATCTCAGTTCACAGTCGATGCACTACTCAGAAAACGTGCTGTGCGAGGGCTTTGCCAAACTGGCGCGCATCTACAACCGGGTCATCGACACCGAGCACTACGATCCTTCGCTCGCCCATGAGCTGCGCTTCGAACTCGACCGGCTGGCCACCGAGCTGCAAGAAGAGCTCCCGGCCCGCGTCCTGGGGATCTCCGTTCACGGCCTCACCGATGCCATCGAAAAACTCGAGGACGACCTGGAGTTTGCCCGCCAACCGACCCCCATCCGCATTCAGGCGCCGGGTAAGAGCGGAGACAATCCCTCCGATCTCGAAGAGGGCGACTTCGAGGCCTAGTCGAGCACGCTGCCGTCACAGGGGCCGCTGTCCTCATCCACCGGGCACCCACTGGGCACGCTTGCGGGAATCGTGTCGTCGAGATTAAACAGCGTCGGCGAGGTCAGCGAGGCCAGGAAGGCCACCAACTCGTCGAGGTCCCGGTTGTTCAAACGGACCGGCTGGTCAAAGATCGGGTCGAGGTTGGCAAGCACGCCCTGCCGCCAGTTCACGTCGTTATCATCGCGGGCTCCCAGCGCGGCAATATTTGAATCCCCCGACTGGGCAATGCTGTAGCGATCAAGCGCGGCCTGCGGGGTATCATAGTGGCGCACCGCATCGCGCAGGGAAGAATACGCCCCGTCGTGCTCATACGGCGCCGTCGCTGCCACATTGCGAAGCGGCGGCGTGCGGAAGCGGTACATGTCCTGGGGACGGCCCGTCTCATGGGCCAGTCCGAAGTCGTCGGTCTGCCCGTTGATGGTCGCACCATCGCCCTTGCCCGGCCCGATCTGGGGAACGCCGATGTTGTGGTGGAGCTGGTCGGTGAAGAGCACGCCCCGGTGGCAGACCGAGCAGCGCGCGCGCCCGAAGAACAGCAGTGCGCCGCGCTTGGCCTCGTCGGTGAGCGCTTCGTCATCGCCGGCAACGAAATCATCCCAGGGAGTATCGAAGAAACTCCAGGCATCCGCCTCGAAGGCGGCGATCGAATTGACCACATGGGTGATGTTGATGTCGCCCGCGTCCGAGACCTCTGCCGGGTAGGCAGCTATGAACAGATCCACGTAATCGGGGATCGCACCGATGCGCGCGACCAGCCCGTTCCAGACGCAGCCGAAGTTGTTGTCGGGACACTCGGCCAGGTCGTTGGCATCACTGCCGTTGTCGGCAAAGCCGAGCATTTCATCGCGCGAGGCAACCGGGAAGAGCGCCTGGGCCGCAAGGACGCTGTCGAGCCCCGGCGGCGTGGCCATTGCCGCGGGCGTGCGGATGTTGCCGCTTACCGGATCAATAGAGACGCGGCTGTCCCAGAACATACTCGACCACTCAATCGACCCGCGGTTGAAAACCTCGGGCGCGTTGCGAGGGATGAGATGGCCATCGACAAGGGCGCGCCCATCGCCCAATCCTTCGCCGCCGGTGCCGATGGGCACAGAGAGCCCGTCGCCGAGCGCGTGGCTGGGGTGGTGACAGGTGGCACACGAGATATCCCCATTGCCGCTGAGCATCTTGTCGAACATCAGTGCCTGGCCCAGCTCGACCTTGGCTGCGCTCTGGGCCGGACCGGCATCGATCGGCGTGATGTTCTCACGGGCAATCACGGCCCGAAGCTGCTGATCGAGCGTCGCGGCTGCTTCATTCTTGCAGGCGCTCATCGCCAGGGTCAGTGCCAGCAGGCCCAGGGCCAGATAGTTCGACTTCTTCATTGCTGCGCATCCTCGTTTCAGTAATCCAGATATAGAACCCGACGCGTGCTGCCGCGCGGAGTTACATCACATTTCGCGTTTTTTGCCGGTTTTTTTCGTCCAGTGCGCTGTCTCACATTGAGAGTGTGCGCCTGCCCACAATTTCGGTCCTAATTTTGACAAGGCAGGTCCCCTGTAAGAAAATTCCCACTCAATTGGAGCGAGCCGACTGGAACCTGATGAGGCAAGTACGGAGGGTTTCGGTCGGGCAAGAGAGGGAATGTGTGTGCTGACTCTCACGCACCTTCCGGAGGGAGTAGGAGTATGAAGTTTCTGGCGGTCCATCCAAGTCCGCTCATGTACACCAAGATCTTTCTGCGCCTCGAGCCCCTGGGGCTCGAACTCGTCGCAGAGGCCGCGCGCAAGGCCGGGCACGAAGTCCGGCTCATCGACCTGCAAGCCGAGACGCTCAAGGATTTCGAGCGGCTGATCCGCGACTGGCAGCCCGATGCCGTCGCCTTTGGCTGCAATTACCTGGCAAATATCCCCGAGGTGGTGGACCTTGCCAAGCTGACGAAGAAGGAACTTCCCGGCAGCTTCGTCATCGTCGGAGGCCACAGCGCCTCGTTCACGGCAGACGAATTTCTCGAGCACGGCGCGGGGGCCATCGATTGCGTCCTCAAGGGAGAGGGCGAGGCGGGTATCGTGACGCTGCTCGACGCCGTGGCGCAGGGCAAGGACGAAGTCCATCATGTGCCGGGCGTCGTCTCTCCGCGCGGCCACGGCCCGGCGCCAGGCTTCATCGAGTCGCTCGACCACCTCATGCCGGCGCGCGATCTCATTCGCCACCGCAAGAAGTATTTCATCGGCGTGCTCGATCCGGCCGCCTCCATCGAGTTCACCCGCGGCTGCCCGTGGGATTGCTCGTTCTGCAGCGCGTGGACCTTCTACGGGCGCAGCTACCGTGCCGTGAGCCCGGAGCGCGCGGTGGAAGACCTCTCACGGGTGAAGGAGCCCGGCGTTTTCATCGTCGACGACGTTGCCTTCATCCAGTCCAAACACGGCTTTGAAATCGGAGAGGCCATCGCCCGCAAGGGAATCAAGAAGAAGTATTACCTGGAGACCCGCGGCGACGTGCTGCTGCGCAACAAGGAAGTGTTTCAATACTGGAAGACGCTGGGCCTGGAGTACATGTTCCTGGGCCTCGAGGCCATCGACGAGGAAGGCCTCCAGCGCTTCCGCAAGCGCGTCACGCTGGACAAGAACTTCGAGGCGCTCGAGTTCGCGCGCTCGCTCGGCATCACGGTCGCGATCAACATCATCGCCGATCCCGATTGGGACGAGCGCCGATTCGAGGTGATCCGCCAGTGGTGCATGGAGATCCCCGAGATCGTGAATATCTCCGTGAACACCCCCTACCCCGGCACGGAGACCTGGCACACCGAATTCCGGCGCGTGACCAGCCGCGACTACCGGCTCTACGACATCCAGCACTGCGTGCTGCCGACCAAGCTGCCGCTGGCCAAGTTCTACGAGGAACTGGTGCGCACCCAGGAAGTGCTCAACAAGAAGCACCTGGGATGGGCCGCCCTCAAGAGCACCGCGGCCATCGCCGCCGGCCACCTGCTGCGCGGGCAGACGAACTTTGTGAAGATGCTCTGGAAGTTCAACAGCGTCTATGACCCCCGGCTCCAGATCGCCGACCACGAGCGCGAGGTGAAATACGAAATGAGCCTTCCACCCGCGCCCAGGGAGAAGGTCGATCCCAGGAGCCTCTATATCCACGACGCGGGCGGTCGCAAGGCCCGCGCGCTCGATGACGACACCGAAAAATTCGTCGACGAGACCCGCATGGGAACAAGCGTCTGAACAACCGGTATGCAAAACAGAAAGGGCCGCCCAACGGGCGGCCCTTTTTATGCTTGCTGATCGGCTTTGCCTAGAAATCGTAGACGAACTTCACCGTCGTCTTGGTGTCGAGTTTCTTTGTCGTCGCCCCGGCGGGGATTTCGCTCACGTGGCGGAGTTCGAAGGCCGCCTTGAGCGCGAGGCTCGTATTGATCTTGGCCTTGATGCTCGTCGTGGAGGTGGTCACGATGCCGCCGCCTTTTTTCGGGCCGAACGTGCTCTCGGCCTTCTCCTTGAGGGTGGCGTGCTCGCTGATGTCCCACTCGGCATTGAGCGCCGCGCGACCGGTGATCTCGTGCTCGAAGGGACGCTCGCAGATGATGAAGGGATTTGGCGGATAGCAGGTCGGGTTCTGCGCCTGCGTGTGACGGGCGGCCGGACCGCCTTCGAGACTCACGCGGACCGTGTCCTCGGTAACGAGCTTCACGCCGTAACCGATCGATTCCGAGAGCCGCTGCTCATAGCTGGCGAATCCGTCGTTTTCGTAATTCGCCAGCACATAGAGATAC
>JAGRBM010000403.1 GCA_020434085.1 Chrysiogenia bacterium
ACCAGCAGGAGGGCTGTCCACATCAGGATGTGCCCTCCTTGCGTTCAAGCTGGCGCGCGGCCAGCTCGGCGGCGTGGATGTCGGCCTCGTCATCGAAGCGGTGCTGGTAGGAAAAATCCCCGGTGCGGATGCCCTGCACGTCTTCGAGAAGCCCCATGGCAAAGCGCAGCGCCATGCTTGTAAAGCCATAGGGCAGCACCGCCTGCACGATCCAGATGGGCAGGGCAATGGTGGTGGCCTCGGTGCCGTCGCCAAAATTCACGGCCACGTAGTCCCAGCAGACAATCAGCAGGCAGGCGCAGACCAGAACGCCCACCGCGCCGGAGGCGATGCCGACCACGGCGCGGCCCTTTTCGGAGAGGCTCTTCGTGATGACGTCGATGGTGATGTGCTTGCGCCGCCGGGTGGCCAGCGCCGCGCCGAGCAGGGCGCTCCAGAGCACGAGGAAGCGCGCGAGCTGGTCGGCCCAGGCAAAGCCGCCGGCGAAGAAGCGCAGCGCCACCTGGCCCGCCGAGAGAATGAGCATTGCGGCGATGCACGCCACCATGAGCGCGCGCTCGGCCGCGGCCAGGCGCTCGTCAAAGCGGCGAAGCTTCTCCAGGATTGCGTTCAACTATTTCTTCCGCGCGCGGAACTCTGCGAGGGACTTCTTCACCTTGTCCCAGAGCTCCTGCTTGAAGACGCCCTTGTCGATGAGCTTTTTCGCGACCGTTTCGGAGACGTTGCTCATCTTCGCGCGCTCGGCATCGCTCATGGGAATCACTTCGATCCCCTGTTCCCTGAATCCCTTGAGGATGCCCTCGTCGATGCCGCGCACGCGGGTGCGCGCGGCGGTTTGGAGTTCATCGCGGAAGCCCAGGATGATCTTCTTGTATTCCTCGGGCAGCTCGTTCCAGAACTGCAGGTCGAAGACGACGGCCGCGGGCTGGTAGATGTGACCGGTATCCCACCAGTATTTGGTCTGCGTGAACCACTGCCCGGCGATGCCGTAGATGGGCGTGGTGGAGTAGGCGGTAATGAGGCCCGTCTGCAGGTTCGAGAGCACGTCGGGGACGGCGAGCGGAACGGGCACGGCGCCCAGCGCCTCCAGCGTGGCGATGGCGACGTCCGATTCCTGCGCGAAGGCCTTCTGGCCCTTAAGCGCTTCCCAGGAATCGACGCGCTTGTTTGTGAAGCCGAAATCCAGCCAGCCGTTCTCCGCCCAGGAATAAAGATAAATGCCCTGCGCTTCGAAGCGCTGCTGCATTTCCTTCCAGAGCACTTCGTCGAGGATGTAGTCGATCTCTTCGTAGTTCTTGAACAGGTAGGGCAGCTCCACGATCTGGAGCTCGGGCACCACGGTGGAAATGCCGCCGGAGGTAAAGCCGCCGCCGGTGATCTTGTGGAACTTCATCTGTTCGAGCATCGCGCGCTCGTCGCCCAGGATGCCGTTGAGATAAGTCTTCACGCGGATCGACTTGTCGGTCTGTTTCTCGACGCGTTTCTTGAAGTCATCGAGCACGTCCGACCAGGGCGTTCCCGCCGGGGCCAGCGTGGCGAACTTGAGCTTGTAGCGCTCGGCCGCATCGGCGCTCTGCTGCGCGCTGAGTGCCAGGCTCACCACTACGGCGCAAATGAATGCAATCAGGGCTCGTTTCATGGGGCGGGTTCCTCCGTGGGGCTTCGAGAGCCGCTAGAAAATGTCGTCGACTTCATCGAGCAGCTCGCGCGCGTATTGCTGGGCATGCTCGTCGTCCAGGCGAAGCGGGTCGTTGGGGTCGAGCTTTGCCGCGACGACTTCGTTGAGCAGGCGGACGTAGAGCTCGCGGTCGTCCATGAAGGTGGCGTAATACTCGGCCATCAGCACTTTGGTCGTGAGGGCTTTGGATTTTGCAATGGCGATCTCGAAGTGCTCGCGCGATTTCTCGGGGTCCTTGCCGACGGGAATCTCCACGTAATAGACGCCGTAGAATCGGTGAACCGAGTATTCGAGGTAGCTCTCGTCGAGTTCCATGACCCGGTCATTCATCGCCTTGATCTTGGGGATGTCCAGGCCCATGCGAATGAGTCCGACGAGCTGGCCCCAGCGGCCCCAGTCGATGGCGCCCCAGTAGAGCGCGGGCACGTCGTCGATGGTCGCGAAGGGAAGGGCGTCGCGGATGTCGCCGTCGTTCTCGAGGATCTCGCGCATCTTCGGATTGGCTTCCAGGCCTTTGAGCGCGTACTCGCGGCCCACATGGTAGTAGTTCTTGCGCGTCTCGGTATCGTCCTTGTCGGTATAGTACTCGCCCAGGATGAAATAGATCCACGCGAGCTGGCCCCCCACGCCCGGATGGCGGGGGTCGATGGCAAGGGCCTGCTCGAACTTGTCCTTGGCCAGCTCGAGCTGCGCGCGCTCGTGGCGGTTGCGGAAGGCGGCGTTGCCTTCCTCGATAAGCGCGGCGGCCTCGGCCTTGCCCGCGCCGGGCGGCACTTCAATGTAGGGAAGCTTCGCGCGTTTGGGGGCGCAGGCCGAGAGCGAGCCGAGCGCAAGGGCGCCCAGCGTGAAGAGCGTTGCCAGGTGGAGCGTGCGACGAGGCTTGAGCATGAACATCATCCCTCGGGCGGGTGGTGCCAGGCGACTGAGCCCGGCGGCTCATACGCGTTGTGAAGGCCCGTGGGTCACCCCGCCCGGTGTGACTCCCCAGTTGGGCCAATCGGTTTGAATGCAAAGCATGCTACCACCAGGATGCGCGCGCCCGCAATGGCGGAGCCCCCTGAACACGCATTGGAGGCGCCCCTTGCCGGGCCCCTCAGAATCTTTTACCCATGAGGTCGCAAGGCGGTGCACCATGCCACGGGTTGAAGTCCAGCTTCCGGCCACGAAGGCCTCTTCCTATCCGATCGAGATTCGGCCGGGCCTGCTTGCGCGCGCGCCGGCGATGATCGAGAAGGTCGCGGGCAGGCGCCGCATCGCCGTGATCTCTGACTCGCGTGTCAGTCGCCTTTATGGTGAGGCCCTGGCAAAGGCGCTCCAGAAGAAGCGTCCGAATACGCGGCTCATTCGTTTCCCCGCGGGGGAGCGCCACAAGACCCGCGCCACCAAGGACAAGATCGAGGACCAGTTACTCTCCGCCGGTTACGGGCGCGACAGCCTGCTCGTTGCCGTGGGCGGCGGGGTGGTGGGCGATCTCGTTGGATACGTCGCCGCCACCCTGCACCGGGGCGTTCCCTTTGTGCAGGTGCCAACGACGCTGCTCGCCATGAGCGACAGCGCCGTGGGCGGTAAGACGGCCGTCGATACCCCGGCGGGCAAGAACCTGGTGGGCGCGTTCTGGCAGCCCGAGTGTGTGATCGTGGATCCGAAGGTGCTGGGCACGCTTCCCCCACGTGAAATCCGCGCCGGGGCGGCGGAGGTGGTCAAGCACGGAATCATCGCCGATGCGCCCCTCTTCTCCTATATGGAGAAGAATCTCGGGGGTCTGCTGGCCGGCGATCCGAAGGTGATCGCCCGCGGGGTGGCCGATTCCTGCCGGATCAAGGCGGCGGTGGTCTCCAAGGACGAGCGCGAGGATGGCTACCGCCAGATTCTCAACTTCGGTCACACGATTGCCCATGCCCTGGAGCTGGTGCGAAACTTCAAGCTGCTCCATGGCGAGGCCGTGTGGGTGGGCCTCGCCGTCGAGGCGGCATTGGCCGAGGAAATCGGACTGCTCGGCGCCTCTGACGCGGTGCGAATCATTGAGGTCTGCGGGCGCGCATACCCGCTTGAGCGCGCGCTCAAGGGAGTTTCCCCGGCGGCACTGCTGCGCGCGGCGAAGGGCGACAAAAAAGCCCGCGCCGGCAAGGTTCGTTACAGTTTGCCCATGAAAATCGGCGCCATGTCGCCGGGCGAGGGCAACTGGAGCCTGGCGCCCGATCCGGCGGCGGTCCGCCGCGCCCTCGCGCGAATCCGGGCCGGGCAAAAAAGCGAGTAATATCGGGTTGCTAGATGCGTCCGGGCCGCCTAGTATTGTTTCCAAGTTCTGATGAACAAATGAGGATATTGCGCCTCAGGCGCGTAAGGTGAAGGCTCCGCCCGCTCCCGAAGTTTCATCTATGAGCAGGATCATCGGCATCGATCTGGGGACGACGTACACGTGTGCCGCCGTGGTTATCGACGGCAAGCCCGTGGTAATTCCCTGTAAATCGGCCAATACGGTGCCGTCGATGATTGCCGTGGACAACAAGGGCAATGAGCTCATTGGCCACGAGGCCAAGCGCCAGAGCGTCATCAACCCGCTCAATACCATCCATGGAACCAAGCGCCTGATCGGCCGGAAATACGATTCTCGGACCACCCAGGTCATCCGCCGCCACTTCAAGTACGAGCTCGAAGAAGACAATTCGGGCAACGTCCAGATCACCATGGCGGGCTCGAAGTTCTCGCTCTCGGACGTGGCCGCGCGCATCCTCAACCGGATGCGCAACTACGCCCAGGAATTCCTGAACGAGCGCGTCGAGAAGGCCGTCGTTACCGTCCCGGCCTATTTCAACGACCGCCAGCGCCAGAGTGTCAAGAGCGCCGGCGAGCAGATCGACCTCGAAATCGTTCGCATCATCAATGAGCCCACCGCCGCAGCTATCGGCTACGGTTTCGGGCGCGATCTCAACGAAAAAGTCCTGATCTACGACATGGGCGGGGGCACCTTCGACGTGTCCGTCTGCGCGGTGCGCGGCCCCGTGTTCGAGGTGATGGCCACCGGCGGCAACACCTTCCTGGGCGGCGTGGACTTCGACGACCGGATCATTTCCTACGTTCTCAAGAAGTTTAAGGACGAGACCGGCAAGGACCTCTCCAACGACGCCATTGCCGTGCAGCGCATTCGAGACGGTGCCGAGAAGGCGCGCATCGATCTCTCGAGCGTCGAGGAATATCCGCTGAGCATCCCCTACGTCACGACCGACGAGGCGGGCAACGCGCTCAACATCGATCTCAAGCTCACCCGCGCGATTCTCGAGGGCCTGACCAAGGACCTCGTCGACAAGAGCTTCCGCATCGTCGAGCAGGTGCTCGAAGACTCCAAGCTCACCAAGGACCAGGTGGGTCACATCCTGCTGGTGGGCGGCATGACGCGCATGCCGCTGGTGCAGCAGCGCGTCCACGACTACTTCGGCCGCGCCCCGGCCAAGGCGGTCAACCCCGACGAGGCCGTCGCCATCGGCGCCGCCATCCTCGCCCACTCGAGCGAGCCGGGCTCCACCATCAAGGTGCAGCTCCTGGACGTGGTGCCCATCTCAATCGGTATCGCGCTTCCCAACGGCCAGTTCCTCAAGATTTTTGAGAAGAACACCTCGATCCCCAACGCCAAGAGCAAGATCTTCACCACCAGCAAGGACAATCAGTCGCAGATCCAGATCCAGATCCGCCAGGGCGAGTCCCAGAACGCGCTCAACAACGAGATCCTCGGCAACTTCTGCTTCCAGGGAATCCGCGCCGCCCCCAAGGGCGAGCCCAAGATCGAGGCGATCTTCCACCTCTCGGAAGAAGGCATCCTCAAAGTCACAGCCAAGGACCGCGACACCGGCCAGGAACAGGAAACCACCCTCGACCTGCGCGGCAACTGAGCCGATCAATCACCGAAACGAAAAGCGGCCCCGACGGGGCCGCTTTTTTTGGGGGGGGCCTTGTTGGGGCCTTATAGACAGTGAGCAATTGCCACTAGAGGAATAGTTCCTGAACCATCGCGACCAGAACCGGCAGGAACGTGAGTGCCACTATTGCAGACGCCACCGCAAAAGACAGAAGCAGGCGCTTCGGCTGCCGGGCGAACCACATGTTCGCGTTCGGTCCGGTCAGCCAGTAGAGCAGCATCAGAATGCTGATAAACACAGATGTGTCGACAACCCACTCCGAAGTTGGCTGCCGATGGGTGCCAAAGATTGCGAGGACGGAGACTGTAACAAATGCCAGTGCCGCGATAGCCGCCAATGTCACATAGCCATCTCGAGCCCAGCGTTGTCCTCGACCCAACTGCAGGATTACATAGGCTTCGACGACTGTGGGCATCAAGCGAAATGAAACGTATCCCGGCAGCAACCCTCCTGTTGTGTGAATCGTATCAAATACATCAATGGCGAGCAGCACCCAAGCCAACCAACAGGCCCAAGTAACAGCGCGCGGGCGCTCGGTGGTCGTCGCAATCTCCGATTTCGGAGTGGTTTCCATCTTTTGAGCATAAACTAACGGCATCGACGCCGCCAGAATCCTGTTATCCGTGTTCATCCGTGGCCATCTGTGGTTCATTCTTCACGTCCACGTCCACGTCCACGTCCACGTCCACGTCCACGTTGCTCGTCATTCCTCTGCTGCGCTCGGGATGACGGAAGCTTGAACGTG
>JAGRBM010000404.1 GCA_020434085.1 Chrysiogenia bacterium
CAAAGCAGATCATGGCGCCAAGCTTCACGCCCTTCACGTCGAAGATTCCCGGCTTTTCGCCCGGCGAATAGTCGCGGGGCACCTCGGCAGGACGCGGAAAAAAGGGCGCGTTGCTCAGCGGGTTGTACTCGGCAAAGGCCAGCAGCTCGATCTTGTCGTAGCGCGCAACGAACTTGCGGCGCGGATCGAGCTGAAAGATCGAGTTGAAGTAGAGCGGCTCGCCCGCGTCGGTGAACTCCGCATGAGGGCCGCCCAGCAGGAAGTGGGCATCATGCTCGAAAGCGATCTGGTGAATGCGCCGCTGATACTCGTTGCCCGGATCGGTGATGTAGGTATTCATTGCCGTTTCCGGCCAGACGATCAGGTCGGGCTCAAAGTCACGGGCTACCTCGGCCGAGAGCTTGATGTGCGTTCCCATCGTGCGCGGCACGAGGTCCGCCTTCCAGCGATCGCCCTGCGGGATGTTCGCCTGGACGGCGGCGACCTTGAGCGTCTTGCCGGAGGGCTCTTCGAGCTCCGCGGCGACCTGCGCGTAGCGCACGCCGCCGTAGACAAGCAGCGCCACCGGCACGGCGAGCGCCCCCAGAAACGCGCGATTCTTCGCAAGCATTATCCAGCTTCGCTCACCGGCAGCCAGCCATTCCTCGATTGCTTCAACGAGCAGCGCCGAGCAAAGCATCGAAGCAAACGAGAGCCCGAGCGCGCCGAAGAGGTCCGCCGACTGGCTCAGCAGCTCCGATCCCGCCACTCCGGCGCCAATGAGCCCCCAGGGCATGCTCAGAACACCGTGCGTGCGAAGCAGCTCGAACAGATAGAAGAGCGATGCCGCGCTCAACACCCGCTGCCAGCGTGAGAGAGCCTGCTCGCCCCCTGCCGGGCCGCACAGCCAGCGCCAGATGATGAAGGGTGTTGCGAGATAAAAACCCACGCCGCCGCCCACGATAAAGACATTGAACGCGGCGCTCGCCAGAGCGCCGATGTGGTAGTGCTCGTGCATGGCCGTGTAGACCCAGGGTGCCACGGCCACAGCGAAGCTCACCCCGTAGAGATAGGCCGCAAGCGCCGCCAGCGGCAGCGAGAGGCGCCGCACCACAAACAGGGTCAGCGTGCCTGTGAGAAAGGCCAGCGGCGCCAACGAAAACGGCGCAAAGGCGGCCGAGGAGACCACACCATCGAGCAGCGGCAAGGCCAGCAAGAGCGCCGCTGAGGCCAACGGGGATTTGGAGCTTTCACTCATCGGTGTCCACTCGATACCCCGGCCCTGCCCTTCGGGCAAGGGCTTCCACTTTCGCGGGCGCGCCGCTACGCTCGGCCCCCATGGCAAGCAGTTCAAAACCGGCGGCAAAGTCCGCGAAGAAGACGGCCAAAAAGGCACCCAAGAAGAGTTCCGAGAAGACCGAGCACGACGCGCCCGAGCCCAAGCTCGCCGAGGACGCGGTGTACCTTGTCGACGGCATGGCCTATGTCTTCCGCGCCTATTTCGCCCTGCCCCAGCTCACCAATTCCAAGGGCCACCCTACCGGCGCGATCTACGGTTTCTGCCAGATGCTGCTCGAGCTAGAGCGGCGCTTTAATCCCAAGTATCTGGCCGTCGTGATGGACAGCGGCCGCACCACTTTTCGCAACGACATCTATCCCGAATACAAGGCCAACCGCGACGAGCCGCCCGAGGATCTCGTTCCCCAGTTCGACCTCATCGAGGAAGTCGTGCGCGCCTTCAACATCCCGGTGCTGCGCGAAAAGGGCTTCGAGGCCGACGACCTCATTGCCTCGGTGGCTGAGCGCATGCGCAAGAAGCGCAAGGACGTGGTCATCGTCTCCTCCGACAAGGACCTGATGCAGCTCATCGACCAGCACGTGCTCATGTGGGACCCGATGAAGCGCAAGGCCATCGGTGAGGCCCAGGTGGAAGAGAAATGGGGCGTCCCCCCCGAAAAGGTCGTCGAGGTGCAGGCTCTCATGGGCGATACCTCCGACAACATTCCCGGCGTCTACGGCGTGGGCCCCAAAACGGCCACCAAGCTGATCAACGATTACGGCGATCTCGAAACCGTTCTGAAGAGCACGGGCGAGCTCAAGGGCAAGCTCAAGGAGCGCCTCGAAGAGCACGCCGAAGACGCGCGCATCTCCAAGAAACTCGCTACCCTCATTCGGACCGCGGACGTTCCCGACGCCCTCAAGGACTACGAGCGCAAGGACAATCACACCGAGCAGCTCATCGAGCTCTTCAAAAAGCTCGAGTTCACCAAGCTCATCGATTCCCTTTCCCAGGAGAGCGACTACCAGGGGCTCGATCGCTCGAAATACGTGTGCATCGACGATGAAAAAGAGCTCGCCAAGTGGATCAAGGCCGCGAAGAAGGCCGGCGTCTATGCCTTCGACTTCGAGACGACGTCCCTGAACGAGCTAGAAGCCGAGATCGTCGGAATTTCCCTGTCTTATGAGCGCGGCAAGGCCTGCTACGTGCCAGTGGGACACAACTATCTGGGCGTGCCCAAGCAGCTCAAGCGCGAGACGGTCCTCGAGGCATTCGACGAGCTCTGGGAAGATCCGAAGCTCACCTGGATCGCCCACAACGCCAAGTATGAAAAGCGCGTGTTGCGCCGCTACGACCGCACGCTGGCCGGCAAGGGATTCGACACCATGATCGCCAGCTACGTGCTCGATCCCGGGCGTAACTCCCACGGGCTCGACGCGCTCGCGCTCGAATTCATCGAACACCGCATGATCAGCTACGCCGACGTGGCCGGTCGCGGCTCCAAACAAAAGAATTTTTCCGAAGTGGACGTCCCGCGCGCCACCGAATACGGCGCCGAGGACTCGGACGCCACCTTCCGGCTCTGGGAGATTTTCTCCCGCGATCTCGACGCCCTGCCCGTCCTCAAGGAGCTCTTCGAGAATGTCGAGATGCCGCTCATCGACGTGCTCGCCGAAATGGAAGAGACCGGCGTGCGGCTCGATCTGAAATTGCTCGAAAAACTCTCGCGCGAGTTCGGAAAGACCATGCAGAGCGAGCTCGAAGCCGCGCACAAGATCGCCGGCGTTGAATTCAATGTGAACTCGCCGCGCCAGCTCCAGAAGATTCTCTTCGAGCGCCTCGAACTCACGCCCACCAAGAAGACCAAAACGGGCTATTCCACCGATCAGGACGTGCTCGAAGAGCTGGCCAAAGTGCACGAGCTGCCCCAGCACATTCTGCGCTACCGCGGGCTCTCCAAGCTCAAGAGTACCTACATCGACGCGCTCCCCGAACTGGTCGACAAGAAGACCGGGCGCGTGCACACCTCGTTCAACCAGACCGTGGCCGCCACCGGGCGCCTGTCCTCCTCGGACCCGAACCTCCAGAACATCCCGATCAAGACCACCGAAGGAAAGCGTATCCGTGAGGCCTTCATTCCCGAAGAAGGCTGGCTGCTGGGTTCGGCCGACTACTCGCAGGTCGAACTGCGCATCCTCGCCCATGCCGCCGAGGACAAGGCGCTCATCAAGGCCTTCAAGAACGACGCCGACATCCACTCGGAGACCGCGCAGGCGCTCTTCGAGGTAAAAGCCAAGGACGTTACAGAGGACCAGCGCCGCGCCGCCAAGACGATCAACTTCTCGGTCGTCTACGGCGTCTCGGCCCACGGGCTCTCCCAGAGCCTGGGGATCTCCCGCGGCGAAGCCCAGGACTATATCGACGCCTTCTATGAGCGTTACTCAGGGGTCAAGGCTTTCTTCGATCGCGTGACCGAGGAAGCCAAGCGGGACGGCTACGTGACCACGCTGCTGGGGCGCCGGCGCTACCTGCCCAACATCAACGCAAAGAACTTCCAGGAACGCAGCTTTGCCGAGCGCACGGCCATCAACACGCCGATCCAGGGCACGGCCGCCGACCTCATCAAGAAGGCCATGATCGAACTGCAGGACGCCCTGCACGAGAAGAAGATGAAGAGCCGCCTGCTCATCCAGGTCCACGACGAACTCGTCTTCGAAGTTCCCCCGGCAGAGGAAGCCAAGGCGAAGAAACTCATCATGGAGAAGATGTCAGGGGGCCTGGATCTCAGCGTTCCGCTCAAGGTCGACTTCGCCTACGGCAAGAACTGGGCGGAGATTCACTGAGGGGTCAGGATTCAGGCTGATAGGCGCGTTTGGCAAGAATTGCTCGAAGAGAACGCCTGCCGTCTAGAATGCCGTGGATATAGATCCGCTTGCCGGTCACGCGGTAGAAAATTCGCCACGGCTTGATTCGGATTTCCCGAAACCGAAGTTCCCCGAATTCCTCAAGCTCCGGCACTCTGCGGCCACGGTTGGGCAACTCAGCCAGCCCGGCGCAAACCTTTTCGATCTGATCGAGAACTGCATCGGCACGGACACTCGAATCCTGAAGCGTGCCAAACTCGTGCAAATCGTTGAGGTCCTGCACAGCATATTCTGAGAAAACGATAGAATAGGCCATCGATTACCGCCGGGTGCGAGCGCGGGCTCGAACCTGAGCAAAGGCTTGCTTCGCCGGGACAACCTTCCCTTCCTGCACCTGTTTCTCACTCATTGCAAGAATCTTGAGCAAGGCCATGGTTTCCTCCAGCTTTTCGTACTCCGCGACGTCCATCACCACGGCCTTGGCCTCGCCGTTCTGAGTGATGACGTAGGGTTCACCGCCTTCGGAGAGTTCGCGGATGATGTCGGCGGCATGGGCCTTGAGATAGCTGATGGATTTAACCTGGGTACTGAGCTTCATGGAGGCCTCCGGGAATGGACTTAATTTAGTTCATATTCAGATATTACGCAAAACAACTCCAAGAATTAAACCTCCTTCATGTGTGACGGGCCGCACACGATTTGCTCGTAGCGAGCGAGACAATGCACCTGTGAGCGGTTCACTCCCGCTCACGGAGGTTGGCGATGAAAGCACTGCAGATCGGCGCATTCCTGCTGGGCGCGGCCCTGGCTTACGGGCAGATGGATGACGCGCTGGCCGGGACGCAAAGCCCGGCCGGACAGGCACTGGAGATCCGGCGCGCCGCGGAAGTTCAGGACCGGCGCGGCGAGATCATCGAGCGAACGCTGGGCAGCGTCGGTGTCACTTACGAAGCCGGCAAGGGCGGCGTGCCGGTGTGGATCGAACTGGCCGGGCGAAAAATGCCCGTGCGGCGGGTTCGTGTCTCCCCCATCGGAGAGAGCACCGAGCACGAGGTGGCGATCACCACCGCGCAGGGAACGCTTCTGCTTCGCGAGCCCTAGGCCTTTTTCTTCTTTGATTTCTTCGCGGGCTTTTTGGCGAGGCTCTGGATCTTCGCCGCTTCCTTTGCGACGTCACCAACGGAAGAAGCCGCATCGGGATGCAGGATGAGCCGGCCGCCGGGACCTTCGACCAGGATGGCCTTGCCGAATCCCAGCGCAGCCGTGAGCTTGCCGGTCTCGCCGCAGACGACTTCCCCGTCGCGCATCCAGCGCGCGGTTCCGTTCTCGCTCTCGATCTTTCCGCCCGAGACCCGAAGCGCTTCGGTCCAGGTGCCCACGTCCGACCAGCCGCAGGCGCACTTGATGGCGCAGGCGTGTTTGGTCTTTTCCATGACGGCATAGTCGATGGAAATCTTGGGGAGCTTCTCGTAGTTCGAGAGGAGCTGCTTGCGCGTGGCCGCCTCGGTCTTTGCCGAGAGCGCTGCCGCCAGGGGCGCGTGCAGCTCGGGCAGGTGCTGCTCTAGCTCGTTGATCAGCACCTCTCCCTTGAAGACGAACATCCCGGCGTTCCAGAGCGCGCCCTTCTTGACAAGATCCTTTGCCTTGGCGTGCTTGGGCTTTTCGATGAAGCGCTTGAGCTGGTGAACACCGTGGTTCTTCTTCTTGCCCATGGCCAGGTAGCCGTAGCCCGTCGCGGGCTCGGTGGGCTTGATGCCGACGCACACGATTCCGTACTCGTCCTCACAAAAACGCGCGGCCTTGGCGAGCGCGCCGACCAGCGCGTCGGGCTCACTCACCACGTGATCGGCCGGGGTGACGGCAATGATCGCCTCGGGGTCGCGCTTCAAAATCGCCGCCGTGCCGAAGGCAATGGCCGCGGCGGTGTTGCGGGCCTCGGGTTCGAGAAGCCACTGGCACTCGTCCATCTTCGGCAGATACTTGCGCAGCAGCGGGAGCTGTTCCTTGAGTGCCACGACCCACACCCGGTTGGGCGGTGCAAGCTTCCTGGCGCGGGCAACGGTCTCTTCAATGAGCGTGCGCGGGCCGGGTATGGCCAGATAGGGCTTGGGCAGCTTGTCCGAGGAAATGGGCCAAAGGCGCGTGCCGGGCCCGCCCGCCAGGACGATGACGTGTACGTTGTCGGGAGTCTTCACCATGGGGCTGAAAGTAGCGCCCTGCCCCGGCATTGCCAACTTGCGGGGAGAGAAAAAGCTAGCCCAGAATCAGCGCTGCGATTCCCACCGCGGCGGTGTAGAAGCCGAACAGGTAGAGCCCGCCCCGGTTCACAATCCGCATGAGGAACCACAGGCCGCACAGACCCGAGATCAGCGCCGAGGCAAAACCCAGCGCCAGCACCCCATACTGGTCTGCCGGAATCGCGCCAAGCTCATCGGCGCGAACGACGACCGCGCCCAGGATGGCCGGGATCGAGATCAGGAAGGAAAAACTCGCCGCGCTTCGACGTTCGACCCCGCAGAGCAGCGCGCTCGCAATGGTCGAGCCCGAGCGAGAGACTCCCGGCGCAATGGCCGCCCCCTGGGCCAGGCCGATCACCAGTGCGCGGCGCACGTTCAGGGTCTCATAGCGAGGCGCGCTCGATTCCTCGCCGCCCCTCTTCCAGGTGAGCCAGAGCAGCGCGCTGGTAACCAGCAGAAAGCCGCCCACGGCGCGCACGCTGGAGAAGAGCTGCTCGAAGAGATCCTCGAATCCAAGCCCGATGATTGCCGTTGGAATCGAAGCTGCGATGACCAGCAAGGTCAGCCTTGCCCCGACGAGCCGCTGGTTGGCGTCCATCACATCGGCCGGGCGCTCCTTGAGGGCGCTCAGGCTGTCGGCAATGAGCATCCGCACTTCGGAGCGGAAATAGACCACCACGGCCAGCAGCGTGGCCACATGCACCACCACGTCGAACTCGATGCTGTGTTGTTTGAGCCCAAGGAGCGCCTGCCCCAGCACCAGGTGCCCGGACGAAGAGACCGGCAGGAACTCGGTGAGCCCCTGCACGATGCCCAGAATGAGTGCGTCGAGATGTGTCAACTCAGGTCCTCTTGCGCCGCGGCACCATAGCCGCCGGAGGACGAAGATTCGAGTCCCGGGAGCGTTGAACAACGCGGATTAAGGGGGAATAATGAAGCGGTTCGGCAGCTCGCCTCATGGCGTTTTCCTCCGGGATGGGGAATGGAGGTCCGAAGTGTCTGACAAAAAGATGTGCCCGCATGCAGAGTCCTGCGAACTCTTTCCCCAGTTCTCGCTCAAGGCGGCGCTCAAGCTCTGGCAGATTCACTACTGCGAGGCAACATTCGAGGGATGCGAGCGCTACAAACTCTCGCTGGAGGGCAAGCCCGTCCCCATAACCCTGCTGCCTGATGGAACCAGTCTCGGTGCAAAACCCGCTAAGTAATCTGCTTCCGGCGCAGTCGATCTACTGGCCCTGGTGGGCCGGCGCGCTGGCGCTCGGCTTCATTGCAATTTTCTTCCCGCTGGTGCTGCGCCGCCCGCTGGGCGTCTCGGGCCTGCTTGGGCGCCTCGTGCACTGGAAGGAAGAGAACGAGGCCGCCGATGCCGAGGAGCAGCTCGCCGAAGCGGGCGATCTCGAAGCCGCCCTCATGACCGCCACGCTCGCGCGCTTTGGAGACGAGGCGGCCAGGCAGCAGGCCGTCCCCTCCTGTGACGAGCCGGCCACCGGCGAAGGACCGAGCGTTCGCATCCGACCGGCCGAGCACTTCATGTTCTTTGTCGCCGTTTTGATCGGCGCTTTTCTCGCCGCGCTCACCCACGGCATGGCAGAGCTGCGCTGGAGCCTGGGCCCGGCCTTCGAGTCCTACTTCGGCAGCGGCGCCCTCTCCATGGGCGTGCTGGCCGCGGGCGGGCTGATGATCGGCTTTGGGGTGCGCATGGGCGGCGGCTGCACTTCGGGGCACGGCCTTACCGGCTGCGGCGCCTTTCAGCCGGCAAGTTTTCTGGGAACGGCCAGCTTCTTCGGCGCGGGCGTCGCCGTGGCCTTTCTGTTGAGGGGGCTGCTCGGATGAATCCGAATCTTCGCCGCGCGCTCACCCTGGCCATCGGCCTGTTCTTCGGCTTCGCCCTGGGGAACATCGGCTTTGCCGACTACGGCGAGGTTCAGAAGATGTTCACCTTCGCCGACCTGCGGATGTTTCTCTCCTTCGGCGGCGGGCTGGCCGTAACGATGATCGGTTTCGCGCTGCTGCGCGGGAAACGCGAGATTCCCAAACGCCGCTTCCACAAGGGCATCGTCCCCGGCGGCGTGCTCTTTGGCGCGGGCTGGGCGCTCACCGGCGGCTGCCCCACCATCACGCTCGTCCAGCTTGGCGAGGGTCAGCTCCCCGCGCTCATCACGCTGGCGGGGATTCTCGCCGGGATCGGCCTCTACGACCGGGTCCATCCGAAACTCTTCGGCTGGGACCGCGGAGGCTGCGACATGTAAGGGGCGCACCGCGCCCTTTTCTCAGCTCAATCCCTGCGGTAGATACCTTCTCCGAGCGGCGCTGCAGCCGCCATGGAGCAAGTGCATGGACCTCTCGATTCATCAGCCCGTCATCGCCCGCATTCAGCAGTTCGAGGGCAAGCAGATTACGCTCAACGGCTGGGTCTACCACACCCGCGACCTGCGCAAGCTCGTGTTCATCCAGCTTCGCGACGGCACCGGCACCATCCAGTGCATCTTCAATAAGGAAGAAGTCTCCGAAGAGATCTTTGCCGCCGCGCAGTCTGCCGGGCAGGAATCGTCGGTCTCCATCACGGGCAAGGTGGTGGCCGACCCGCGCTCGCCGCTTGGGTTCGAGCTGCAGGCCAGCAACATCGAGGTCCACCAGGCCGTCTCCGACTATCCCATTGGCCCGAAGGAACACGGAACGGGCTTTCTCATGGAGCATCGTCACCTGTGGCTTCGCTCCAAGCGCCAGCACGCCATCGCGCGCATCCGCAACGAGCTCATCAAGGCGATTCGCGATTACTTCGAGTGGCAGGCCTTTACGCTGGTGGACGCGCCGATCCTGACGGGCGTGGCCTGCGAGGGAACGACCACGCTCTTCGAGCTCGACTACCACGGCGAGCCCGCCTTCCTCACCCAGTCGGGGCAGCTCTACATGGAAGCAGCCGCGAAGGCCTTCGGGCGCGCCTACTGCTTTGGTCCCACCTTCCGCGCCGAGAAGAGCAAGACGCGCCGCCACCTGCACGAGTTCTGGATGGTCGAGCCCGAGGTCTCCTATCTCGACCTGGCCGGCGACATGGAGCTGACCGAAGATTTTGTGAGCTATCTGATAGGCCGCGTCTGCGGCGAGCGCACCGAAGAGCTCGCCATTTTGGAGCGCGACGTGGGCCGCCTCAAGGCCGCGGCCCGGACGCCCTACCCCCGGCTCTCGTATGATGAGGCCGTCGAGATTCTCAAGAAGGAACACAACATCGATCACGAGTGGGGCAAGGATTTTGGCGCCGAAGAAGAGACCCTGCTCGCTTCACGCCACGACCAGCCGACCTTCATCCACCGCTTCCCGGCCGCCTGCAAGGCCTTCTACATGAAGCGCGACCCCGACAACGACAAGCTCAGCCTGAGCATGGACCTGCTCGCCCCCGAGGGCTACGGCGAGATCGTCGGCGGCGCCCAGCGCGAGGACGACTACGAAACGCTGGTGGGTCGCATGAGAGAAGAAGGCATCCCCGAGCAGCCGCTCTCCTGGTACCTGGACCTGCGCAAATACGGCAGCGTCCCCCACGCCGGATTCGGCCTGGGCATCGAGCGGACCCTGGCCTGGATCTGCGGCATCAAGCACGTCCGAGAGACGATTGCCTTCCCGCGGATGCTGGAGAAGATCTGGCCGTAGGTTGCTTCGCAACTTTCCATTGTCATTCTGAGCGAAGCGAAGAATCGGCTTTGGATCAGCGCCAACTTGCGACAACGCGATTCTTCGCTTCGCTCAGAATGACAAACAGCCAATGCATTGATGTTCAATACCGCCGCCCATCCGGCCACGTGATGTCCGTATACCCGTCGTCGAACATGTACCCCACGTATTCGCGGTAGCGGGCTTCGAGCCAGATGTATTTTTGCGGCTCGGCGTCGCTTTTGGTGTAGCCATAGCCGTAGTCGGTGATCTGCACCTGCTTGCCCTCGCCCAGCCAAATTTCCACGTATTCGTCACGGTCGTGGTAGTCGAGGTCCTCGTAGGGGCGCTTGAGCTTCATCATGGGCGTGCGCCCGCGGATCTCAAGCACGGGCATGGGCCTGGTGATCCAGTAGAGCCAGCCGCCCACCAGTATCCCGGCGATGAGAACGTAGACCGCTTTTTTCATGCCCGAAGTATAGCCGATGCGGGCGGCGCCTGACTGCGAGTTAGCTCACGTACAAGAGTCCAACCTCCGATTCCCCCTCTCCCTTTCAGGGAGAGGGGCTGATCAGACGCCATCCGGTTCCAGGTCCACGTAGCACTCCATCGTAAACGCGGGCGTGCACAGGCAGTCGAAGACGAGGTCTTCCTCGCCCGTGTTGGTGATGCGCTGACGGACGCCGGCGGGGATAATCGCCACGTCGCCCGGGCCGACCACCGCAGGCGGTTCCTCTCCCACCTCGACGCGGCCGCTGCCGCTCACGATGACATAGCGCTCGGCCACTCCCTCGAGCTTGTGCCAGGCGGTCGTGACGCCGGGCTCGACCCGCGCTCTGGCAACCGAGAGCGCGGGATCGTCGGCGGCGCCCAGCCACTCGGTCACGAAGCAGCGCTCGGGGATGTAGAACTCGGCCGGGCGCGCGCTCGCGCGTTTGATGGTGGGTTTCATCGCATCGCCTCCCTGCCCTGTCATGCTGAGGGCGTAGCCCGAAGGATCTCAACCCTTGAGGGCCTCCAATCAACCTGCGTGGCCGGCAAAGGCGTGACGACGTTGAGATCCTTCGCTTTGCTCAGGATGACAAGAGAGTTTTCTCCGCTAGCCGCGGGTTTCGGCGCCGGGTTTGCGCTCGATCACTTCGAGGCGGTAGCCGTCTGGATCGGAGATGAAGGCGATCTTCGAGCCGCTGCCGATGGTCTTGGGCGGCGTCGAGAAGTTCACCTGGTCCTTGAACTCGGCGTAGAAGGCATCGAGATCGGGCACGTGAAGCGCCATGTGGGAGTAGCCATCGCCGACGGTGTAGGGCTCGGTGCGGCCGTGGTTGTAGGTGAGCTCGATGTCGAAGGGATCGCCGGGCCAGCCGATGAACGCCAGGGTGGCATCGGCGCCGGGCAGTTCCTTCTTCGTGCGAACTTCCATGCCGAGCTTGTTGCAGTAGAAATCGAGCGAGGCGTCGAGATCGAGCACCCGCAGGCAGGTATGGACGAGCTTGTAAGCCATGGCTTTCTCCTTGGAAGAAAGTGTAACCACAGATGAACACAGATAGACACAGATGCAAAGACGGACCCGCCCCATCCGTGTTCATCTGTGGCCATCTGTGGTTTCAAGAAAAAGGGCCCCCAAGCGGGGGCCCCTGTAAACACAGCGAAGCTGTTTAGACGCGCTCAATGATGGTCGAGATGCCCATGCCGAAGCCGATGCACATGGTGGCCAGGCCGTAGCGCTTGTTGGTGCGCTCGAGTTCGTTGACCAGCGTGGTGATCAGGCGCGCGCCGGTGGCACCCAGCGGGTGGCCCAGTGCAATAGCGCCGCCGTTGACATTGACCGTGTCCCAGTCGAACCCAAGATCCTGACCGCAGGCCAGCGGCACCGAGGCGAAGGCCTCGTTGATCTCGACGAGGTCGATGTCGGACATCTTCATGCCCGTCTTCTTGAGAAGCTTTTCGGTCGAAGGAATCGGACCGGTGAGCATGATGACCGGCTCGCTGCCGGCCACGGCCATGCCGACGATGCGGGCACGCGGCTTGAGGTTCAGCTCCTTCACGGCCTTCTCGCTGGCGAGCATGACGGCGCTGGCGCCGTCGACGATGCCCGAGCTGTTGCCGGCATGAATCACGCCGTCCTTGGGCTTGAAGACGGGCTTGAGCTTGGCAAGGCCCTCCACTGTGGTCTCGGGCCGCGGGTGCTCATCGGTATCGACAGTGATCTTGACCTTGTCGTCGCCGACCTTCTCCTGCTTGAGGGTGCGTCCGAACTTCTTGAGATGGGCCTCGTAGGCTTCGGCGGTGCCGGCATCGACGGTTACTTCCAGCGGCGTGATCTCGGCATCGAACTTGCCGGCCTCGATGGCGGCCTTGGCATTCTGCTGGCTTTTGACGGCGAACTGGTCGAGGTCGTCGCGCGAGAGCTTCCACTTGGAGGCGATCATCTCGGCCGAGACGCCCTGAGGAACCAGCGCATACTTCGAGGTGAGCAGGCGGCTGGGCGCTCCGATGTCGGCGCCCATGGGCGCGCGGGTCATGCTCTCGACGCCGGCACCGACTACCAGGTCCTGCGTGCCGCTCATGATACCCTGCGCCGCGAAATTGACGGCCTGCTGGCCCGAGCCGCAGAAACGGTTGATGGCCACGCCCGAGACTTCGATGGGCCAGCCGGCGGCCAGCACCGCGCCGCGCGAGACGTTGGTACCCTGCTCGCCGGTCTGGGTGACGCAGCCCATGATGACGTCGTCGACCTGCTTGAGCTGTTCGGTGTCGAGCTTGCACTGCTCGGCAAGGCCGTTGAGCGCTGCCGTTGCCAGATCGACCGGATGGGTCTTGGCCAGCACACCCTTCTTGCGGCCCATGGCCGTGCGGGTGCATCCGACGATGTATGCGGTATCTGCCATTTTCGTGTTCCTCCTGCGCGTTGGCGCGTGCCTGGGGCGAGTTGTGTATCTGCCCCGGCGTCGGCGAATCCGCCTGCTCCTTGTTTGGATGCAGAGGAATTGCCACAGAGGTTCTACCGTTAAATTGACTGGCCAGTCAATTGATCGTGCGAGCGGGGAGTTCCCGCCGCCGCAAAAGGCTGAATGCCCTTCAGGTCTGATCCGCCAAGTCCCTGAAAAGACTGGCGAGATCGCGACTCGCACCTGACTGGGGGTCGGAATAAAGTGCTTCCAATTCTCCCCGAAACCGCGATACCTTGCCCCGGCACCGGGCATCTAACTTTTTAGCTGTCAGCGGATCTGCATCCACGGGAGACATCATTGTGATCAAGCGTTTTGCCCGCTTCGTCATCGACCAGCGCGTATTCATCCTTGCGCTCAACCTCGTCATGTTCGCCTTCTTTGCATGGAAGGCCCTCGACATCGGTTTCGTGATGACTCCCGAGATCTGGTTCCGCCCCACCGACCCGGCGCGCGTGGCCTACGATCAGCTCCATGAATATTTCGGCGACGATGAATTCGTCATTGCCGTGATCGAGGACAAGGAAAACGGTGTCTTCAACAATCACGCCCTGGCCGCAATCGAGCGCCTGACCCGTGAGATGGAAGAGGCCCCCTACATCAACAAGGTCCAGAGCCTCACTGAGTTCGAGTGGATCCACGGCGAAGAAAACTCGCTCATTGTCGACGGCCTGCTGCGCGATGCAATCGATGACAATGACTTCCCGCTCGCCCAGGAAGACATCGATCATGCCAAGCGGGTGATCCTGGGCGACCCGGGAAAAAACATTCCCGGCGACGAGCTTGCCATCTCGCTGCTCACCAATCCCGAAGGCACCAGCGCGGCGGTCATCGGCCGCGTCGAGCGCGTGAGCGATACCTTCGATCACAAGGTCGAGCTTTCGCGTCACATGTTCAAGGTTTTCGACAAGGAAGAAGCCACCAGCGGGTACTACGTCTACTACGCGGGCTCGCCGTTTATCGACTACGCGTTCTTCGAATACTCGCTCCAGGACAACCAGCGCCTGATGCCCGCGCTCTACGGGCTTATCATTCTGGTGCTCTTCCTGGTGATCCGGCGCTGGACGGGCGTGGTCTATCCGCTGCTCGTTGTGGCGGTCACGACCGTGGCAGTGGTCGGCATGATTGTGACCATCGGCTCGGCCATTCAGACCATGACGGCGATGCTCCCCATGTTGCTCATTGCGGTGTGCATCGCCGACTCCATACATATCGTCGTGGACTACTATGAGAGGCTCCATGAAATTGGAGACCGCAAGGAAGCAGCGGTCGTCACGATCGAAGACATGTTCATGCCCTGCTTCCTGACCTCACTGACGACCTGCATCGGTTTTGCATCCATCACCATGTCGGACATGCCGCCGGTCAACGAGTACGGCACATTGGCCGCGTTCGGCGTGGCGCTGGCTTTCCTCGTGTCCGTGACCCTGCTGCCGGCGCTGCTGAGCTACGGCAAGGTACCAAGGGACATTGCCGACCCGAGCAAGCCCCATCACCTGCATCCCGATGAAGCCGGCTACCGCGACCGCACGCTGGTCACACTCCAGGCCATGGACCGCTTTGTGCGCGCCCGCCCGAAGGCCATTCTGGCTTGTACCTTTGCCCTGCTGGGCGTCGCCATCTGGGGTATCACGATGCTCAAGACCGAAACCGTGGCCATCGAGTTCTTCCAGGGGTCGAGTCCCATTCGTCAGAACACCTACGCCATCGAAGACCAGCTCGGCGCGGTGGCCAACCTCGAAGTGGTGCTTGGTTCGGGTGAGGAAGACGGGGTGAAGGACCCCGATTTCATGCTCAAGATGCGCAAGATCGAGGACTACCTCGAGACGATTCCCGAGGTCTCCAAGACAATTTCTGTCGTGGATTTTGTCGAGCGCCTGAACAAGTCCCTCCATGCCGAGCGGCCCGAGTTCGATCGGGTTCCCGTGCAGGCCGACTTCGAGCCCGGCGGCG
>JAGRBM010000405.1 GCA_020434085.1 Chrysiogenia bacterium
GCGCCGACGGCGACTTCCGCGTGGAAGTGGAGGGCGAGTCCGGTTTCACGCGCGAGCTCGAAACCGAAGCGCTCCCCAGCGGCGCCTGGCGCGCGCGCGACAGCAGCCCGCTGCTCCTGGCCGGCGGACGGTGGCGCTACCGCCTGCTCGGCCGCGAGCCGGGCGAGGACTGGGCTGAACTGCGCACGCTGACTCTCGACCTGAGCGCCGCCGTGGCGTCGCTCGCCCCCACCTGGCCGAACCCGTCGCGCGGCGCAGCCCGCGTGGCCTTTCTGCTCACTTCACCCGGCAAGGCCACGCTGGACATCATGGACACGCGCGGCCGTCGTCTGCGCCGCCTCGTGGACGCGCGCCTCGCCGCCGGTCCCCAGGAACTCACCTGGGACGGTCGCGACAACGTGGGCCGCGAGCTCCCGGCCGGCGTCTACTTCGCCGTGCTGCGCAGCGCGGGCATCAGCCAGAGCCGCCGCATCGTGCTGATTCGCTAGGGCGACCCGCCCCCGGGGGCGGGTGGGGGCTACTCGTAGTGCTTGCCTGCGAGTCTTTCAAACCCAACCCGAAAGATTCGAAGCCGCGAGGCAGTCGTTGGGAGGTTCAACACCGTGGCCGCGAATAGAAATGCGTTGATGCCGCGGTGGTAGTGGTTCCATAGGGACTTCATGTGTACCTCAATCCGAGGTGTTCCCATCATGCCGGCGAGGTGAAAACGCCCAGGAGCCCCCCCGTAGAGGTTCAGCGCAGCCACGGCGGATCCGTGTACAAATCCTGAATACACCTGTGCAGCATCCCGCATCAACTCAGCGTGCTTGCCAGGCGACAGGTCAACCGATCCAGCTCGGTCGATGTAGCTACGAATGTCCTTTCGAGTCGGGGACCCTTGCCGTTTGATCACATGCGGGATTCCGTTACGAAGCTCGAACTCCTCCTGGAAGAGGGCAGCAAGGAACTTCTCATGAAGCTCACCTTGCCCTCCTGCGATGCCGAGGCAGAGGAAGGACACATCTTCGGTGTGGTCGTTCACCACTCGTTCCAGGATTGACACCTCGTTCACCATCCCCAGCCGGAGAAGCGCCTGCGCTGACCGCAGGGCGCTGACAATCGATACGAGCTTCACGATCACTCCCTGCTGGGCCGTCTTCTCCTGGAACCGGTAAGCCTGCCGTCCTCCGACTTCGACCATCTGAGGCATAGGAACCAGCGCAGCGATCTCAGCAAAAGCCCGTTCCATCTGGGAGATTGCTTCGGGAAACGTCTCCATGTGCACCCCCCGGACCGTCGCCAGTGCGGTGATGGTCAGATGGCCCTAAGCGTTCTGGTCTTGAGCAACCGCTTCGTCTACCCTCTCGGCACGCGGCGAGCAGAGCAGCCGACGAGCTTCCCTTCTGCCGGCGGGAATCTCTGCAGACAGCCTGCCCACCCGCCCCCGGGGGCGGGTCGGGCGCTCCGCCCACAGCCAAGCCCGCCTGCAATCTGTAGAAAGCCCAGCTGCCTGCCTTGCGGTAGATACTAATGTATAGTATACTGCTTGGGCCGTCAAGTTGATGAATGGAGAAAGAACCAACCCGCCCCCGGGGGCGGGTACGGCTACGCCCCCGCCCCCGCTGCCTGGGCACCGCCAAGCGCAGTCCGAATCGCCGACTCCACCGCCGGCGTGGCCTTGAGCCAGCGCAGGCGGCAGCGCGGGTTCGACGCGGCCCAGTCGCGGAAGAGCGCCGCCGCGGCGGAGGGCGCGAGCGTCGGCACGCCGCGGAAGTCCAGCCACAGCTCCGAGAAGTCGGAGAGGCCCGCCATGAGTCGCCGCACCTGGTCGGGGGTGGCGAGTCCGTCGCGCGCGCCGGGGAGCAGTTCCACC
>JAGRBM010000406.1 GCA_020434085.1 Chrysiogenia bacterium
GGGGAGAGCAGGCAGCTCCAATGAAATTGAAACGAGCGGCAGGAATCTTCAGTTCGCTGGCCATTCTCATGTGGGCCGGTGCGGCGCAGGCGCAGAGTTCGGATGCGGTCGAGCAGCTCGACAAGGGTCTGGTCAACTGGTCCCAGGGCTTTGTCGAGGCCGTTGGTGTGGGCGCTCCCTCGCCGCGGGCACCGACTCCCTCGGCCGCGCGCCTCTTTGCCGAGCGCGCCGCACAGGTCGATGGCTACCGCAACCTGCTGGAGACGGTCAAGGGTGTGCGCGTCGACTCCGAGACCGTGTTCGAAAACTTCATGACGACTTCCGATGTCATCCGCACCCGCGTCGAGGGAATCGTGCGCGGGGCCCGGGTGATCGACAAGCGCTACATGAGCGACGGCGCCGTCGAAGTCACCATGCGGATGCCACTGCAGGGCGACCTGACCGGCGTGATGCTCGAGCAGGTGCGCAGCAAGACGGCCGCTACAGGCAAGCGCGTCTCGAATGACTTCTCCGTTTCCGTGGGAACCTACAACGACGTCCTGCGCGGGATGCAAACCCAGCGCGATGCCGAAGTGCGCCGCAAGCTCGACGCCGAAGCGGAGCTGCGCAAGCTCGAAGAAGAGCGCCGCGCGCTCGAAGCCCAGCGCAAGGCCGAGGCCGAGCGCAAGAAACTCGCTGAGGTCGAAGCCCGGCAGAAATCCGCCGCGGCGGAGGTCGAGCGCGCCGAGGCGGAGCGCGTGCGCCTGGATCAGCTCATCTCGGCCCAGGAAGAGAGCCAGCAGGTTGCCGCCATTGCCGGCGAAAGCGAAAAAGAACCGGTCAAGCCTGAGTCAAAGCTCGAGACCAAACCCGAAGCCAAGCCCGCGGCGGCCGCGCCGGCAGCCGACGCTGCGCTCGTAACGGCGTTCAATCTCAAGAAGGGTGAGACTGTTGATCCCGACGAGACCCATCCGTGGACGGGACTCATTGTGGACGCGCGCGGCCTGGGGCTTCGTCCCTCACTGGTGCCCAAGCTGCTCACCACCGATGGTACCGTGGTCTATGGCGCGCGCAGCGTGGGCTTTGACGACGCGGTCAAAAGCGGCCTGGTGGGCTATGCCCGTGACGTGGAGGCTGCCCGCAAGCACCTGCGCGTGACAGACGATCCCATGATGGTCAAGGGCGCCAAGTCCTACGGGCCCAAGAACTCGGACGTGATCCTCTATGACGGGGACGTGGACGTACTCAACAGCTCAGCAAAGGACGCGGACTTCTTCAGCAAGGCCCGCGTCATGATTGTCTACAACTAGACGCATTCGCAGGGGAGGGGTGATGCAGGATCGCTTGGGGAGCCGGATTGCAACGGCGTTGCTTGTCGCGCTGGTGCTTTGCGCGCCGGCGCGCGCATCGGCAGAGACAGAAGTCCTGACGGGCAAGCACCGCGTTGTCTACGATATTATCGGCCCGCTCGGCGTTGAACGCATCGTCAACTACAAGAACAACGGTTATGAAATTCGCGTGCTCGACGAGCCCGACGACTACTCCAAGCGCGTGCTCGTCGAGATCGATCTCTCGCCGCTGCAATCGACCGCCGGGTTCCCGATCACCGCACTTCCCAAAGATCTGCGCCAGTTCCTCGGCCCGGAGAAGATGATCCAGGTCGGTCATCCCGACATCACCCGCAAGGCGCGCGAAGTGACGGCCGGCGCAAAAACCGTTGCGGAGGCCTACGACCGCATCGCCAACTATCTACGTGACTACATCACCTACGACGCCTCGCAGAGCGTGCAGCAGGATGCGCTGAGCGTGTTGCGTACCGCGCGTGGCTCGTGCGTGGGCTACACGACGCTCTCCATCGCGCTGCTTCGCAGTGTCGGCGTGCCCGCGCGCTACGCCCACGGCTATCTGCCCCCGGGTTACGAGTGGGGCATCACCCAGGAATTCTGGGGGGTGAAAACCTCCGGCGGCGGCTATCATGCATGGATTGAGGTCTACTACCCCGATGCAGGCTGGACCTTCTCCGACGGCGAGTATTCGAAGAACTTCGTCGATCCCTACCACCTCCTTCGCTACATTGACGGCGCCATAGACCACCCGGGTCCCGGCGACGCGACGCTCAGCGTGGATGAAGGCACGACCTACACCCTCGTCGAAGAGGTCAATGATACCATTCCGATCGACGGCTCGCCCATGCCGGAGAAAACCATCCTTGCCCGCCAGCTCGGAAACGAACGCATTGCCGGCGCCATTCGTGGCCGGGTGCGCAATGAGCAGGGCGAGCTCATCAAGAAGGGCGAGTTCATCAAGTGGAACGGCCCACGCGGCGAAGTCCACGAACTCAACCAGGGCGAATACGCGCTGGTGGCACTGCAGCCCGGTAGCTACGTCTACTCGATCCGGGCGGAGGGCTATGCCGAGCAGCGGCTCACCGTGAAAATCGAGGGCAAGGAACTCGTCGAAAAAGACATCGTCCTCCAGCACGGCACCAATATTCAGGGCAAGATCACCAGCGATCTCAGCGCCGCCGAGCGGGACTCGGCTCGCGTGCTGCTCTGGCAGGGGACCTCGGCCAAAGTGTTCCGGCTCGACGAGAGCCAGGGATTTGCGATCGATGGGATCGAGCCCGGCGGCTACAAGCTGACCTTCCGTGTGAAGGGGCGCGAGTTGCTGGACAAGGTCGTGGAGGCCAACGCCGGCCAGACGGTGAAGCTGGAAGTACCGCTCGAGCGGCGCGGCTGGATCGAGGGCAAGGTGCTCGATTCGAGCGGAAATGCGCTGCCCCGGGCCAAGGTCTATATCAAGGATGGCAAGGTCTGGACTGGCACAGCGGCCGATTCGACCGGACGCTTCATTTTCTACGGGGTGGAAGACGGCCAGCACGAGCTGATGTCGCGCCTTCCCGACAAGAGCGAGACCCGCGCCAGCGTGCAGGTAGATGCTCGGGGCGGGGCAAATGTGGATTTGAGGTTCTAGGGGCCTACGGGGCGGCCTCTGCGCGTTGACAGCGCAGCGGCGCAACCCTA
>JAGRBM010000407.1 GCA_020434085.1 Chrysiogenia bacterium
ATCCATAGTATAACCTTTTAGTTATGAAACCAAAGGGTTATCGACCTGCCGAACCCGAACGCCTCGACGCGACCTTTGCTGCGCTGGCCGATCCCACACGCCGCGCGATCCTGGCGCGCCTGGCCTCGGGTCCAGCTTCGGTGATGGAACTGGCCGAGCCCTTCGCCATGTCGCAGCCGGCGATCAGCAAGCATCTGAAGGTGCTCGAGCGCGCGGGCCTGGTCTCGCGTGGGCGTGAGGCGCAGCGCCGTCCGTGCCGGCTCGAGGCCCAACCGCTGGAACTCGCCCGCGACTGGCTCGAGGCGTACCGGAAGTTCTGGGAAGGCAGCTTCGAGAGACTCGACGCCCTGCTGGACGAGATGAAAGCGCAAACGAAGGCGCCCAAAGGCCGCCCGCGCGGCAAACCATAAAGGGACCATCCATGAGCAATGCCGGAAATGAGCGTGCCCCCTCGCCTGCGGGGTTGGTCATCGAGCGGGCGTTCGACGCGCCGGTGGAGACGGTCTGGCGCGCGTGGAGCGAAGCCGCGTACCTGCAGCGCTGGTGGGGCCCGCGGGGGTTCACCCTCCCCGTCTGCGAGGTGGACTTTCGCATCGGCGGCCGAATCTTGCTGTGCATGCGTGGGCCCGATGCCGAGATCTGGAGCACCGGCGCCTACACGGAGATCGTGAAGCACGAACGCATCGCCTACACCAGCGCCTTCTGCGACGCGAAAGGAAGGATCGTGCCAGCGTCGAATTACGGTATGCCCGAAGGTTTCGGCACGGACATGCGCGTGACGGTGACCTTCTCTGGGGACGGCGGCAAGACGAATCTGGTCCTGCGGCACGAAGGGCTTCCGCCGTCGATGCACGAAAGCGCGAACGGCGGATGGAGCAGTTCTCTGGACAAACTGGCTGAAGCACTCACCTAAAGGAGCGGGAAGAACATGGACGTCAACGATTCGGTGGAGATCAAGGCCTCGGACCGCGAGATCGTGATCATGCGGGAGTTCGACGCGCCGCGCGAGCTGCTCTGGGAGGCCTGGACCAACCCGAAGCTGGTCGCGCAGTGGTGGGGCCCCGACGGCTTCACCACCGAGATTGAGACGATGGACGTGCGCGTGGGCGGGGTCTGGCGCCTGACCATGATCGGCCCCGACGGCAAGCGCTACCCCAACGCGAGCGTCTTCCAGGAAGTCGTCAAGCCCGAGCGCCTCGTCTTCCGGCACGGCGGCGGGAAGAAGGGCGAGTCCGCGAACTTTGACGCCTGCTGGACCTTCGAGGACCTCGGCGGGCGCACGCGCGTGACGATCCGGATGATCTGCGCCACAAAGGAAGAGCGCGACCTGATCGTGAAGACCTACGGCGCGATCGAAGGCGGCAAGCAGTGCCTGTGCAACTTCGCCAAATTCGTCGCGAAGCTTCAGGCCGAAGGAAGCCGCTGACCGTTGGCTTGGGCGGTGCGCCATGCCCGGAAACCCGTGGGCATGGTGCGGCCGAGCGCACAGGTGCACTTCCCTTTTGGGCTCGGCTGTTTTGTTGATGGCTCCTGGGCTTTTCAGGCCAAATTCCAAACAATCTTTACGCCTTATGTTAATTAATCGCCGAGAGCATTGCACTCGTGCAGATGTCAGGAACACCAATCACCAAATAGAGTTGCATCTGGCAATATTCCAAGGAGGAAAGCCGGG
>JAGRBM010000408.1 GCA_020434085.1 Chrysiogenia bacterium
CAGTTCGATGATGCGGCCGCCCACGTCGAAGGCAAGCAGCACCTGCTCGGCGCTCTCCAGGGTTCCCACGCCAAAGGCCTCACGCACGAGCGGCCCGCCGCTGGCCTCATGGGCGATGACGGGGATGGGGCGCACGCGCGAGAAGATGATCAGCAGCACCACGACGCCAAAAGGAATCAGCACTACGCGGCGCAGCAGGAACGCGCGCGCTCGCTCAGTAAAACTCCGGGTTTCTTCGCTCATCGCTTACGCCCTCATCATTCGCTCGAAGTGCTTCCAGGCCCGCTCTGCCTGACGCTTCATGTCGTATTTCCCGTCGCTCACATGCCAGCGGAAGGCCGCCGGCTGAAAGATTCCAAAGACCATCATCGCCGCCACGTCGGGCTCGACATCGGCGCGGATCTCGCCTCGGCTCTTTCCTTCGGCGACAATGCCCTCGATCCCGGCCAGGTAGCCGTTGATCATGGCCTGCATCAGGGCGCGGCGCGCCGGCGGGCCGTCGATTCCCTGGGAAGAAAAAATGATGCGCGGCGCCGCCGGGTTGGCCAGCACCAGATCGATGTGTCGCATGAGCACCGAGCGGAGTTGCTCGATCGGCCCCTCGTTTTCATCGGCTGCGAGGATGAGATTGCCCATGAGCCGCTGACGGAGATGTCCAAGGCAGGCCTCGAAGATCTCTTCCTTGCCGGCGAAGTGGCGGTAAAGCGCCGAGGGCACGAGCCCCACCCGCTCGGCCACTTCGGCCATGCTCAGCCCCTCGACGCCGTGCTCGGCGATGCTCTCGAGCGCCGCCTCGACGATCTGTTCCCGGCGAACGCGGGTCTTGAGCTTGGGGGTGGCAGTCACTGTCGGGGGCCTCGCTCCATGTGAATATCGATTCACATAATCGCAGATTCGGCCCTTCCCGTCAAGAGTGGCCTCCCGGCCGGGCGGGGCGCGCTTTGAGAGCGCCGGGGCAGCGAATAAGCTCCGGCCCGAATCTGATTCACCGAGAAGACACGAATGGGACACGACGAGAAGCTGGCGGAACTCAAGAAGCGGCGCGAGAGCGCCCTGGCCATGGGACCCGAGAAGCGCCACGCCGCGCGCACGGCAGGGGGCGTGCTGAGCGCCCGGGCGCGCGCCGATTACATCCTCGACGAAGGCAGCTTTCACGAGGTCGGCCTGCTGGCCGTCTCCGAGCACCCGGCCGATCGCGAGCGCAGCGCCGCCGATGGCTACGTGTGCGGCTTTGGAAAGATCGACGGACGCGAGGTGGCACTCAGCGCCGCGGACTTTACGACGCTCGGCGCGTCGAGCGCGATCATCGCCGGCAAGAAGCTGCGCTATCTCAGCGAAGTGGCTCGCGTGAACGGACTGCCGCAGGTGCTCCTCTCGGAATGCGCGGGCGGCCGCATGCCCGACATCATGGGCGCGCGCGGCATGGGCCGCGTCGCTGAGGGGCTGCGCTACGCGCGCCGGCGCGAGACGCCCTGGGCCTGCGCGGTGCTCGGACAGGCCTACGGCAACGGCACCTGGCAGGCGATGTACAGCGACTTCGTCGTGATGCGAAAGGGCGCGGTGATGGCCGTTTCCAGCCCGCGCGTCACCTCGGTCGCGCTTGGCGAAGACATGGACCCGCAGGAACTGGGCGGCTGGGAAGTCCACGCCAAGAAAACCGGCCTCATCGACGCCGTCGCCGAGAGCGACGAGCAGGCCCTCGATCTCATTCGCGGCTTCCTGAGCTACCTGCCCTCCCACGCGGGCGAGGCGCCCCCGCGTGCCGAGGTGCCCGCGGGTGCTGGTGAAGCCGGCGCGGGCGTCGGCGATCTCGTTCCCACCGAGCGCACCCGCGGCTACGACATCCGCAAGGTGATCCGCGCGCTCGTGGACAAGGACAGTTACTTCCCGCTCAAGGAAGACTTCGGCCGCGTGGCGGTTACGGCGCTCGCGCGCCTGGACGGCCGCAGCGTCGGCATCATTGCCACCAATCCCATGTTCAAGGGCGGCGCGCTCGACGTCGAGGCCTGCGAGAAGATCATCTCGTTCATCGTGCTCTGCGATTCCTTCAACGTGCCGCTCATCCTGCTTGCCGACACGCCGGGCTTTCTGGTCGGCTCGAAGGCCGAGCACGAGAGAGTCGGCGCGAAGATCATCAACTTCCTGCAGGCCCTCGACCTGGCCACGGTCCCGAAGTTCTCGGTCATCCTTCGCAAGAGCTACGGACAGGCCTACATCAACATGGGCGGCGGCCGCTCGGACGAGATGGCCGCATGGCCCGGCGCGGAAATCGGGTTCATGGAACCGGGAACCGGCGTGAACGTGGTTTTCGGCGTGAGAAAAGAAGACGACCCCG
>JAGRBM010000409.1 GCA_020434085.1 Chrysiogenia bacterium
ATGGCGAGGCCAAGGGCGGTTCGGACCTGAACTTCGGCTCGTACGGCCTGAAGGCCACCGAGCCCGAGCGCGTCACCGCGCGCCAGATCGAAGCCGCCCGCCGGGCGATCACGCGCCACATGAAGCGTCAGGGCCGGGTCTGGATCCGCGTCTTCCCGGACGTGCCGGTGTCCTCCAAGCCGACCGAAGTGCGGATGGGTAAGGGCAAGGGCTCGGTCGATTACTGGGCGGCCAAGGTCAAGCCGGGCCGCATCATGTTCGAGATCGACGGCGTGAGCGAGGTCATCGCCCGCGAGGCCCTGCGCCTCGGCGCGATGAAGCTCCCGGTCACCACCCGGATCGTCCAGCGCGAAGACTGGTAAGTCTAAGGTTCGGAATGAATGAGTAGGGCGGGGTTCACCCCGCCCTTTTCCTTTCTCGACTCTTTTGTTTCGCACCGAATGAGTGGAGTCGCCCGGCCGCGGGCCGGGCAGCGCCCGACCCTCCCCCGGTCGGGCGCACGTTCAAGTCACGCGCCGAAGGGCCGTGGGGCAGGACGACAATGCCGTGCGACGCTCGAGCGGAGCGCAACGTGCGCCATCTCAGGGTCGGGCGCTGCCCTTCTTGATATCTGATCCTGCAATTGAGAGAATTCTTTCTTGCCGATCATACGTCTCAGAAGTTGTGGAAAGTGGATATGCCGTTTGTCGAGTTTCAGGGCGTTCGATTGAGTGTGGACTGGCAGATGCGACGTGGCTTGAATTCGTCTGAATTGCCGGCACGGCCGGGTGTATATGCTGAGGTATACTGGCCTCAGAGAGGAGTAAGGATTGGTGAAACCGGACGCAGCATCAGAGCGAAAATTAGACATGATATTCGTTGGTTCAACTCACTAAGAGATGGAACCGCTCCGCAGGAGCAGCTACGACGGACGCTCCCAATCGCCCTCGCGGCGAAAGCGACCGGGGAAGCGGGTTTCGAGTTCTATGTCGTAAGCGATGACGATAGGCTTGAGGACAAGTTATTGCGTCAGTCGTGCGAGCGGTTCATGTTCGACTGGGTCAGGGCGCATCCCGGTCTGACCGACTGGAACCGCCAACGAAGCTGGCGCTGACTCACCCTACCTTTTCCCTTGCCCCTTACCCCCGCCTCCCTTATAGGGACGCATCCCGCGATTCCGGCCTTCCGGATTCGTGGGTTCATCATTGACTCCGCCGGGCCAAGGGTCACCCGACAACGGGCTCTCCGGCGATGTTGGAAGGAAAAGGCGCATGAACGCCACCGAACTGAAGACGAAGACGCCCGACCAGCTCCGCGATGAGCTTGTCGCGCTGAAGAAGGAGGCCTTCAACCTCCGCTTCCAGCAGGCCACCGGCCAGCTGGAGAACACCGCACGCATGCGCGCCGTCCGCCGTGACGTCGCCCGCATCCAGACGGTGCTGAACGCCAAAGCCGCCGAAGCCGCGAAGTAAGAGGGAAAGACTCATGCCCAAACGCATCCTGCAAGGCGTCGTGACTTCGGACAAGAACGAGCAGACGATCACCGTCCTCGTCGAGCGCCGCTTCAAGCACCCGCTGCTGCAAA
>JAGRBM010000410.1 GCA_020434085.1 Chrysiogenia bacterium
GCGCGCGCGACGGGGCCCAACTGGCAGGGGCTCTTCGTGGGCAGCGAGGGGACGCTTGGCGTCATCACCGCGGCGACCATGAAGGTAAAGCGCGCGCCCGCGTATCGCGCCTTTTCGAGCTTCCTGTTCGCCGACCTGGTATCGGGCTGGGATACGTTTCGTGAGCTCCTTCAGGCGGGGCTCCGCCCGGCGGCGATGCGTCTCTACGATGAAGTGGATACCTATCTGGCCGGAAGTTCCGGCGGCGGCGAGGCCAAGGCCGGCGAGGTCGCCGAGGGCTATGGCGACGTCTTCGGCGCCTTCTACGAAGTGCTGCGCGGCTCGGGTTTTCAGCGCACACTGCGCGGCCTGGTCGGCGGTGCGCTCGGATTTTCCGGGCTGCTCAATCGCGCGCTGGGGATGGTGCCCAAGCAGTGCAAGTGCATCATGGTCTTCGAGGGCGAGGAGGATCGCTGCCTGCTTGAGCAGGAGCTCGTTACCGAGATCGCGCTGCGCCACGGCGCCGAGGACACGGGCGAGGGGCCCGCACGCAAGTGGCTCTCGCGCCGCTACGCGGTGAGCTATCGCCAGTCGACGGTCTTCGACAACTTCGCCTTTGCCGACACGATGGAAGTGGCCGCGAGCTGGAGCAAGCTGCCGCGGCTCTATCTCAAGGTTCGGCAGGCGCTTGCGCGCCACGGCCTTGTCATGGCGCACTTCTCCCACGCCTATCCCGAGGGCTGCTCGATCTACTTTACGTTCGTGGGGGCGGGCTCAAATCGCCAGGTCTCGCAGGCGCGCTACCGCAACTGCTGGCGCGACGCGCTGGCCGCGGCTCACGAGGCAGGCGGCACCATCACCCACCACCACGGGGTGGGACTGCTCAAGGCCGGTTACATGGCCGACGAACACGGTGCCGCCATGGAGATCCTGCGCGCGGCGCGCGCGCATCTCGATCCCCAGGGAATCATGAATCCCGGAAAGCTGGGGATCTGAGCCATGGGCACGCCGGCAAAGTCACAGACGAAGACGCAGAAGACCTGGAAGTTCCCGGCTCCCAAAAAGGAGATCCGGGAAGCCCTCGAAAAGGCATTCGAAGGGCGCATGGAGCGTGTCACCTGGAAGAGCACCGACCGCGCGATCTACGGGCGCGATCTCTGGCCGCGCGAGCTGCTCTCGCTCCGCCGCGGCGAGCGTCCGGCCGGACCGGCGGCCATTGTGCTCGCCAAAGAGGCGCGTGACGTCGAGGCCACGATGAAGCTCTCGCGCTCGCTCGGCCTGCCGCTTGTGCCCTACGCCGATGGCTCGGGCGTGTGCGGCGGCGCGCGCGCGGCCTCCGACGCGCTGGTGCTCGATCTGAAAGCGCTCAACAAAATCGATCCCATCGACGAGAAGAGCCTCACCGTGCGCGCCCAGTGTGGCGTGCAGGGCGAGAAGCTCGAGCGCGCCCTGAACCGCGCGGGCTACACCCTCGGCCACTTCCCCAGCTCCATCTACACGAGCACTGTGGGCGGCTGGGTCTCGACCCGCTCGGCCGGGCAGCTCTCGACCAAGTACGGGAAGATCGAGGACATGGTGGTGGGGCTCGAATGCGTGCTGCCTGACGGCAGCAAGTTCGTCACGCCCGACGCACCGCGCTCTGCGGCAGGACCCGACTTCAAGCAGATCATGATCGGCGCCGAGGGAACTCTGGGGATTGTGAC
>JAGRBM010000411.1 GCA_020434085.1 Chrysiogenia bacterium
GAGTAAGATTCCTAACCCACCGGGATCGCGAATAAATTCGCCCCAGCATCGGTCTACGTATCGGGTATGCTGCGCTCTTCGCGTCCGAGACTCGCATCGATCCATGCGGATTTCGGACCCGCTGAGCCCACCCGGCGCTCCGTCAACTCAAAGAAGGTTTCAATGATCCGCACCCTCCTCGCTCTGACCATGCTCGCGCTCGTCGCGTCCCTGGCCCCCACCGCCCATGCGGCCGAGGGCCGCTTCACGCCCCGCTTTCGCGAGCACTACGACCTCACGCAGCTCCGCACCCCCGCGGGCAACACGACCTACGGCGGGCTCTCCAGCTCGGTGAATCTCTTTTATGAAAAGCCCCTCGAGTGGAGCCTGGGCCTCGTATTCAACCCCGTCGTCGCCGGGCGCGACAAGCAGCTCGGCACGGCGAACCTCGCGCTCCCGAGCAAGATTCGCATCTGGCACTACGGCATCGAGTATCAGCGCTTCGTGCTCGCCGAGCCCGAGAAGTACGGCCTGTTCGCGCGGGTGGGCGCATCCTTCGACGTGTTCGATGTAAAATACGCCACCACCCGCTACGGCGGCAGCTACTATCTGGGCCTTGGCTGGGAGCAGCGCGTCGGCGGCGTGGGCATCGCCCCCGAAGTAGCCTTTCGCCACATGATTTTCGAAAAGGACATTCAGGCCCGGGCCTTCACACCTTCGCTTGCCCTCCGGCTGTATTTCATCAACGAATGGCTGGAAGGACTCTAGGGAGAAGCCCATGGCGGAGATCGCGATCATCTATCACAGCGGCTACGGCCACACGAAGAAAGTGGCCGAACACGTGGCCAAGGGCGCGGCTACCGCAGGCGGCGCGGAAGTAAAGCTCTTCGCCGTCGAGGAACTGGCCGACTCGCTCTCGCCGCTCAAGAGCGCCGACGCGATGATCTTCGGGTCCCCGACCTACATGGGCGGGGTTTCGGCTCCCTTCAAGGCCTTCATGGACGCCACTTCCAACCTGTGGATGCAGCGCCGGTGGAAGGACAAGATCGCCGCGGGCTTCACCAACTCGGGAAGCCTCAGCGGCGACAAGCTCGCCGTACTCCAACACCTGGCCATCTTCGCCGCCCAGCACGGCATGATCTGGGTGGGACAATCTGAAATGCCCACGCTCACCATGGAGCCCGGCCAGCCCTCCCACGTCAACCGCGTGGGCGGTTTCCTGGGACTCATGGCCCAGTCCAACAATGCCCCGGCCGACCAGACCCCGCCCGAGGGTGACCTCAAAACAGCGGAGATGTTCGGAAAGCGCGTCGCCCAGGCGACGCTGCGATGGCTTGCGGGGAAGTCCGGCTGAGCCCTGCCCCTTTCATCGCGAGTTTTCTGCGACCTCTTCGCGCGCCTGCGCATCCCGAATGGGACAGCACGCGCACTACCCGCGCAGGAGGAACGCCATGACCACCAACAAGAAGAAGGCCACGTTCTATATGACCGGTTGCCCGGTCTGCATCAGCGTCGAGGAGCGCGTCACCCGCGCCATCGATGCCAGCCGCTACCAGATCGAGCGCGTGAACCTGCTCCAGGACCGAAGCCGCATCGACGAGGCCCGCCGCGCCGGCGTTGAATCGGTCCCGGCACTGGTCATCGAGAACATGCCCTTCCACATCAACGCCGTGGCAAAGCTCGCAGAAATCTAGGCGAGGGTCGTCCCTGTAAAACGGGGGAGACAGTTGTCTCCCCCGTTTGTTCTTCGCAGTTGCACTCGCCCGCCTGTCTGCGTAGCGTTCCCGCCATCCCGACGCAGAGGCATTCCAGATGAGCGCGCCCACCATCGACCACATTCGCGAGAACGAGTTTCCCGTCCTGCAGAACTACCTGCCGCTCAACCACGCCGGCGTTGCTCCGGTGTGCATGCGGGCCTCGGTGGCCAACGCGCAGATGGGCTCGAAGCTCGCGCGCAACGGCTTTGCCGGATACGACGCCTACATGGAACAGCTCGCCAAGGTCCGCGCGCTGTGCGGGTGGTTCATCGGCGCCCAGGCCGAGGAGATCGCCTTCGTGCGCAACACCTCCCACGGCCTCTCGCTGGTCGCTGCGGGACTGGACTGGAAGTCCGGCGACAACGTCGTCACCACCGACGCGGAATTCCCGGCCAACATGTATCCCTGGCTCAATCTCAAGGACCGGGGCGTCGAAGTGCGCACGGTGAGCGCCAAGGGCCGCGCGCCGAGCCTGGAAGAGTTCGCGGCCGTGGTCGACGAGCGCACCCGCGTGCTGGCCATCTCCCATGTGGAGTTCTCCACCGGCTGCCGCTTCGATATCAAGGCGCTGGCCGATCTCGTCCATTCAAAGGGCGGTTACCTGTGCGTGGATGCCATCCAGAGTCTGGGCGTCATCCCCGTGGACGTCACGCGCGAGGGAATCGATTTCCTGAGCGCCGACGGGCACAAGTGGATGTGCTCGTTCGAGGGGACGGGCTTCTTCTACTGCAAGCGCGAGCTGCTGGGTCGCATCCGCCCCTCGCACCTCGGATGGAACTCGGTGAAGAGCCAGTTCGATTTCGATCACTACGACCTGAGCTTCCCCGACCATGCGCGCAAGTTCGAGGAGGGTTCGCTCCCGCTGCCGCTGATCTTTGCGCTGGGCAAGGCACTCGAACTGCTGATCGAAGTGGGCATGGACGAAGTGCATCGCCGCGCCATGGGCGCGGCCGCCGCATTGCGCGCCGGGCTCTCCGAGCGCGGGCTCAAGGACCTCACCGTGCTGGGCCCGGGCGGGCCGACCCCAGTCGTCATCGTCGGCGGCGAGTTTGACCTGGCCGCCGCAACAGCAGCACTCACCGAGAAGGGCGTCCAGCATGCCCCGCGCGGCGGAGGCCTGCGCCTCTCACCGCACCACTACAACAACGTCCATGACGCCGAGCGCTTCTGGGCCCTGTTCGATGAAGTCGTGAGATGATCTGGCAAGAGGGCGGGTAGACCCCACCCCTACGAAACCCGCATGTAGGGGCGGGGTCTACCCGCCCTTCCCGTTTCAGAGCAATTCTTTGACGCCGCCGGCGATGAGGGCGGACAGATCAATGGCGTTGGTCTCGTGCGCGATGGAGTTGCACGTTACGATGCGCTCGACGGTGCTGGCCTTGAGTTCGGCATAGCCGCCGGAGGCGAAGACCGCATGAACGCCTATGCACACGGGCGGCAGCAGCCCCACGTGTTTCAGGTGCCCCACGGTCTCGATCATCGTGTGCGCGGTAGAGATGATGTCGTCTACGAGCACCGGCGTGCGGCCCAGATATTTCTCCACCTCGGGCACGGAGACTTCCACGTCGCGATCCCCGCGCCGGGTTTTCTCCAGCACCAGAAACGGCGCGCCCGCCCCCTTCGCCACGGCGCTCACCCACTGCTCGCTCTCGGCGTCGGGCCCGACCAGCACGGGCTCGCGGATGTTGCCCTGAATCCACTGCGAGATGAGCGGCGCCGCGTGCAGCGTGCGGTCGGGAATGGAATAGACCTCGCGCAACGCGGCGTGGCGGTGCAGGTGGGGATCGACCGTCACCAGCCAGTCGAACCAGGCGCTGAGGAGCTTTCCGAACTGCACCGAGGTGATCGCTTCGCCGTCGTGGAAGCGCTTGTCCTGTCGCATGTAGGAGAGATAGGGCGCGACGAGCCCCACGCGTCCGGCGCCGAGTTCTTTCGCCGTCCCCGCGGCAAAGAGCAGCGGCGCGATCTTGGGATCTGGCTCATGCAGGGTGCACACAAAGGCCACGCTGCGCCCCTCGACGGGAGTTACGATCCGCACGCGGCTCTCGCCGTCGGGAAAGCGGTGGACTTCGAGCTCGCCGGCCTCGGCTTCTAGCTGGGCACAGATCGATCCGGTCAGTTCCTCGTTGCCGGGAAGCGCAAAGACGAGCGGCTTCATCGCTGGTGCTCCAAGGTGATGATTTCGTGCACGCGGCCGTTCACGTATTCGAGACTGTAGGCCAGCTCGCCCGGCGTCTCCGCGTGAAGCGTGAAGAGCGGCTGGTGCGGCTCTACCAGATCTCCGATCTTCACGTGCAGCACCAGTCCGGCCGACGCCGCCTTGGGCGCGCCCGCGAGTTTGGCCACGCGCGCGAGCATGCGGTTGTCGATGGCGCTCACGCGGCCCGCATGCAGGGCCAGCACTTCGTGTCGCTGCGGCGCGGTCGGCGGCATGCGCAGCGCGCCCTGGGCCTCGCAGATGGCCTGAAATTTTTTCCACGCGCGGCCCTCGTCGAGGATGGCCAGCGCCACATCGTCGCCCTGTTCCTGCGGCACGCGCCCGGACATCTCCAGCAGGCCCGCTGCCAGCGCGAGCGATCGATCACGCAGGTCGCGCGGCGCGTCGGGATTGCCCTGGAGTACAGCCAGCACGTCGCGCGCTTCGAGCGCCGGACCGATCCCGCGCCCTACGGGCTGGTTGCCGTCGGTAAAGAGCACCTTGGCTTCGAGCCCCACGGCGCGGGCCACTTCGACGAGGTGCATGCGCAGCGAGCGCGCCGCCTCGAGGCTGCGCACCTTGGCAGTCGGCCCCACGGGCAGGTCGAGCAGCACGTGGGTCGAGCCGGCGGCGGCTTTCTTGGAGATCACTGAGGCAACGAGCTGGCCCTGGCTGTCGACATCGAGCACGCGCTCAACGCCGATCAGGATGTCGTCGGCGGGACTCAGCGAAACCGCGCCACCCCAGGCGATGCAGCCGTTTTCCTGCTCGACCACGCGGCGCATTTCTTCAATGGAGAGATCGACGTTGGTCAGCACTTCCATGGTGTCGGCCGTACCGGCTGGTGACGTAATCGCCCGCGAGCTGGTCTTCGGCATCATCAGCCCGAATGCGGCGATAATAGCAACCACGATGGGCGTCGTGCGGTTTCCCGGAAGCCCGCCCACGCAGTGTTTGTCCATGACCAGGTCGCTGCCCCAGTCGATGTGATCGCCCACGTCGATCATGGCCTGCGTGAGCGAAACGATTTCCGTGCGATCGAGATTCTCGCCCGAGCAGGCGGCGATGAAGGCCGCCAGGTGCACGTCGGAATAACGGCCCTGTACGATGTCCTCGATGATGCCGTTCATCGCCTCGTGGCCAATGCGGTGGCCGTAGAGCTTGGCGCGCACATAGCCCAGCGATTCGACCGGCGCGGCGTGGGAGAGGTGAACGTGGTCGCCCTCCTGCGCCTGCAGTTCGCACCAAGCCCCTTCGGACAGGCTCGCCTGGCCCGGCTCGAGAATCTCGCTCTTCACAATGTCGAGCGTCGCGATCAGGGAATTCTCTCCCAGCCGCACTTCCACCCGCGCCTGGGAAGCGAATCCTTCGGAGCGCACGACGGGCGCGTCCTCGCGCAGGTAGAGGATGTGCTCCTGGTAGGTGTCGATGCCGAGTCGCTTGAGGCGAAGGTTGCCGTCGCCGTTCTGGGTAAAGGTGCTCATGCGCTGGTGGTGTCTGTTTTCTCTTCGGTGGCTGCGAATTTGTCGATCACGCGGGGAAAGTTGGCGGCCCAGAGCATGCCCCAGTCGCTGCCATAGCTCACCCGGCCGCGTAGCGGATGCTTGCCGCCGGGATCGAATACCTCGACCCAGGTGCCGTATTCCTCCAGCCACTCACAATAGGCGCGCGTGTAAGCGCCCGCGCGCGCGGCATCGATCGTGCCGACGAGCTCGATCCATTGCGGGGTAAAAAAGGTCCAGATCGAATCGCCCTGATAGTTTGGAATGAACCAGCGCTGCAGCGTCAGCTCATGATCGGGCAGGCGCTTCGGGTGGTACTTGAGCGGGAAGGGATCGTCGAGCCCGGCTGCCTGCACGGCCGCGATGCTCCTGGGCAGCATCTCGCCCGGGTTATCCACCACCTCGCACCAGTAGGGCCAGAAGTTGGCATCCCCGCTGCAAAGGTCGGGCTTTGTGTGCAGGTCGTTCCTGAAGAACTCGCCGTTCCAGAACTGCTCGTTCACGACTTTCACGAGGTCGAACTTGCGAAAGGGGTTGGGCAGTTCTTCGCAACGCGTGAGCAGCTTGCTGCACCAGGCGACCATGGTGCTCGTAAAGCAGGTGCCGGTGAAGTTCATTGTATCCTTGGTGGCAGAGAACATCTCGTTGGCGCGCGGGTGGCCCGAGGTCGAGTCGAAGAGCTTCACGTAGTAGAGCGAGGTCTCGCGCGTAAGCAGGTCGCGATACTTTGCGCGCAGGTCGTGCAGCCCCAGGCGCTCAAGCGAATAGAGCAGGAACGGGAGCGAGTCCGAGGAGTAGGTAAAGATGTCGACCGGTTCCTTGTCCAGGAAGATGGTGGTCGTCACCCGCCCGGCGGCGGCGTAGCGTTCGAGCGCCCATTCGAGGTTCTGGCTGCACTGGTCGGCGTAGCCCAGGTCGATGAGCCCCTCGAGCGAGATGGCGAAGTCGCGAATCCAGAACTGGTCGAGGTGGTCGATCCCGGCGCGAAAGTAGGTCCCGTTCCAGCAGGCGGCCACCACCTGGCGGCAGATTTCGGTCGGGGTGCCGGCGAAACGCTGGGGCTTGGCGCTGCGAGCCATGCGCGTCACCTGACGCCCGGCAATGCGGGCCCCCTCGCGCATCAGGGTCAATTGGTCGAAGAGCCTCATCTCGGTGGTGTTTCGCCTCGGCCGCTCGCCCTGCGGGGGCGACGCGGATGGTTGTGCTCGGGTAGCGAAGCCCACTTTAGAGCCTCCAGCGAAAAGGCCAAGGGGCCCGGCCGCCGCGAGGGCAGTGAGCGCGGTTTGACAGCCCACAGGGCGGCGACTAGATACGAGGTCCGCCCTTTCTGGGCGCGCATTTCCCCGTTTCAGGCCCATTCGCGGGCCGCGCGGGGACGCAAATTCCCGACGCTCACAAGCCTCCCTTATTACAAGGTTGAGCAGAGGCAGAAAGTAAGCGCACCATGATGAAGAAGCGCCTGATGACCCCCGGCCCGACGCCCGTGCTGCAGGAAGCCCTTGCAGCCATGAGCCAGCCGATCCTCCACCACCGCACGCCGCAGTTCTCGGCCATCTTCCGCGAAGCCGCCGCGGGTTTAAAGCCCATCTTCGGCACGAAGGAAGACGTGCTGATCCTCGCCGGTTCGGGAACGGCCGCCATGGAAGGCTCCGTGGTCAACCTCCTCTCGCCCGGTGAGAAGGCGCTTTGCATCAACGGCGGAAAGTTCGGCGAACGCTGGGGCAAGATCTGCCAGGCCCACGGCATGGAAGTCATCGAGCTCAAGTCCGAGTGGGGCCACCCCATCGGCGTCGACGAAGTGAAGAAGGCCCTCGAAGCCAATCCCGACATCCGCGCGGTCTACGCGACATTCTCGGAAACTTCCACGGCGACCGTGCATCCTATTCAGGAGATCGCGGCGCTGACCCGCAACTCGGACGCGCTGCTCGTCGTCGACGGCATCACGGCCGTGGGCTGCATGCCCGTCCCGATGGACGAGTGGGGCATCGACGTGCTGGTCTCGGGCTCCCAGAAGGCCTTTATGCTGCCCCCGGGTCTGGCCTTCGTGGCGCTCTCCGAGCGCGCCTGGAAGCGCACCGAGGAAGCCAGGTCGCCGAAGTTCTATCTGGACTTCAAGAAAGAGCGAAAAGCCCTTCACGACGACACGACCGCCTACACCCCGGCGGTGAGCCTGATCATCGGCCTGCTGGAGGTCGTTCGGGCGGTAGAGGCCGAGGGGATCGAGAACCTCTTCGCACGCCACAAGCGCCTTGCCGACGCCACCCGCGCCGGCCTGGCCGCCCTGGGGCTCAAGGCCTTCTCGGCTGCCCCGGCCGATTCGGTCACCGCCGTGTGGCTGCCCGAGGGCGTCGACGGCGGCAAGTTCGTCAAGTACGCTCGCGATCAGCTCGGCCTGGCGATGGCCGGTGGGCAGGATCACGTGAAGGGCAAGATCATCCGCGTCTCCCACATGGGTTTCGTGGACGGCTTCGACACTCTCAGCGCGATCGCCGCGGTGGAGATGGCGCTGGCCAAGTTCGGCCAGAGCGTCGAGCTCGGCAAGGGCGTCGCCGCCGCGCAGAAGGTTCTGATCGAGGGATTCCCCAACCCATAGGGGAGAAGCTCTCGACGACAAGAAACGGAAGGCATCATGGCACGCGTTCTTGTAGTGGATGACGACGAATCGATTCTGGAGCTGGTGCGCCGGCGCCTGAGCGTCGAGGGACACGAGGTCCACACCAGCAAGGAAGCGCTGGGTACCAGCCGCCGCGTGCGCGAGATCGAACCCGACGTCGTCGTGCTCGATCAGCAGATGCCCGCCCTCTCGGGGGAGAACCTCGTCAAGGTGATCCACGAGGGGTGTGCCGTGCAGCCCAAGATCATTCTGTTCTCGAGCCTGCCGGTGGAGGATCTCGAAGAGAAAGCGATCTCTTCGGGCGCCGACGACTTTCTCTGCAAGACCGAGGGCATGGCCGCGCTGCACAACAAGATTCTCTCGGTCCTCGGCGGCGGCTGAGCCGAACCGATTCGCCCGGTTGGATACGCGGGGCGCAAAGGCCCCGCGATTTCGTTTGAGTGAGCAACAACGCTGCCGGCACCTCCCGAAACGGGAAACGCGCACGGCATGAAACGCACGGATGGGAAGCACATGAAGGTATTGGTCTCCGACACACTGGCACAGGAAGGTCTGGACATTCTCAACGCGGCCAAGGGCCTGGAAGTTGATTACAAGCCCGGACTGAGCGAGGACGAACTTTGCGGGGCAGTCGCGGACGCCGAGGCGCTCATCATTCGCAGCGGCACGACCGTAACCGCGCGCGTTCTGGACGCCGCCAAGAGCCTCAAGTGGATCGGTCGCGCCGGCATCGGCGTGGACAACGTGGACGTGCCCGCTGCTTCGAAGAGCGGCGTCATCGTCTCGAACACCCCGACGGGCAACATGGTCACCACCGCCGAGCATGCCATCTCGCTCATGTGCGCGCTCACCCGCCAGATCCCGCAGGCCACCGCCTCCATGAAGGCCGGCAAGTGGGAGAAGAAGATCTTCAAGGGCCGCGAGCTCTTCAACAAGAATCTCGGCGTCGTGGGTCTGGGCAACATCGGCAAGATCGTCGCCGACCGCGCGCAGGGGCTCAAGATGAAGATCCTCGGCTACGACCCCTTCGTCTCGAAGGAAAAGGCCGCCTCGCTGGGCATCGAGCTCGTCGACCTCGACGAGCTGTGCAAGCGCGCGGACTTCATCACCGTGCACACCCCGCTCAACGACGCCACCCGCGGCATCGTGGGCAAGAAGGCTTTCTCGCTGATGAAGAAGGGCGTGCTGCTCATCCAGGCCTCGCGCGGCGGCGTCGTCGACGAAGACGCGCTGCTCGAAGCCCTCAACAACGGCACCGTAGCCGGCGCGGCACTCGACGTGTTCGTGCAGGAGCCCACGGCCGCCGACCATCCGCTGGTGGGTCACCCCAACGTCATCTGCACGCCGCATCTGGGTGCTGCGACCTTCGAGGCACAGCTCAACGTCGCAGTGCAGGTGGCCGAGCAGTGCGTGGACTATCTGGTGAACGGCGAGATCCGCAACGCCGTGAACATCCCGGCCGTCCCGGCAGAGCAGGTCGAGCAGCTTCAGCCCTACCTCACGCTGGCCGAGAAACTGGGCCTGTTCCACGCCCAGCTCCGCCCCGAGGGCTTCGACCACGTTGAGATCGAATTCATGGGCGACGTCGCCGGCATGGAAACCAGGCCCGTTGTCCTCGCCGCCCTCAAGGGCCTGCTCTCACCGAGCAAGGGCAACGCGGCGCTGGTCAACTACGTGAACGCCCCGGTCATCGCCGCCGAGCAGGGAATCACCGTGCGCGAGAGCAGCACGAAGGAAACCCACGACTACACCAGCCACATCCGCATTCGCACCCGCTGCAAGGATGGCAAGGAATATTCGGTCGAGGGCGCGGTCTTCAACGTCAACGACCAGCGCATCGTGAGCGTCGACGGCTACCGGGTCGAAGTGATTCCCAACGGCACGCTGCTGGCCCTCAAGAACGAGGACCTTCCCGGCGTGGTCGGCGGTATCGGCTGCCTGCTGGCAGAGGAAAACGTCAACATCGCCAGCATGCAGATGGGCCGCGACGTGCCCGGCGGCACGGCGATCGCGTTTCTCTCCATCGATGCCGAGGCCTCGCCCGAGACGCTCAAGAAGCTCGAAGCGGTCAAGCACGTGCTGCGCGTCAAGCAGATCACGCTCTAGCATCGAAATCGGGCGGGTAGACCCC
>JAGRBM010000412.1 GCA_020434085.1 Chrysiogenia bacterium
CCAGGGTTTGCGGGCGGGGGTTTCGGGGCTCTGGGGGGCTGCCGGAGCCGCATGAGGCTGCTCAGCAGGGGCGGACTCCGCGCTCATCCCGCCCGATTCCCAGGGCTTGCGCGGGGCGCTCGGGGGCGCGGAGGCTGCGCCGGCAGGGGATTGGCTGCCGCCTGATTCCCAGGGCTTGCGGGGCGCTTCAGGCTCCGCCGGCGTGGGCTCAGGGGGCGCAGGGGCCGGGGCAGATTCCGCGGGAGCCGCGGCCTGCGGCGCTTCGGCAGGCTTGGCCGTCACGGCAATCCCTCCGACCGGTCCTTCGCCCACGGCGCGCACGGCTTCGGCCTGGAACTCGCGGCTGGCAATGCTGGCCTCGACTTCCTGGGGCACGTTGACCGGGGCGTTGGCGTTGGGTGAGTTGTCGGTGATCTCGTCCACGCGGAAGATCTCGATCTCGCCCTTGCCCTTGGCGGCGCGGGTGCCCAGCGACTCGCCGCGCACATAGGGAGAGACCTGGTTCCAGGCCTCCAGGCTCAGACACACGGCGTCGTGGTCGGAATTCGATTCCACGCGCGCCGCGGTGTTCACCGTGTCGCCGTAGAGGTCGAAGAGATACTGGCGCTGGCCGACGATGCCGGCGATGACCGGGCCCACGTGGATGCCCACGCGGATGGACCAGGGGGAGGTTTCCTTCACGATGCGCACGAGCTCATGCCCGTATTCGACGGCGCGTAGCACCGGGTTCTCAAACGTGGTGAGAAGCCCGGCGGTCGCCATGAAGGCGTCCCCGATGGTCTTGATCTTCTGAATGCCCAGCTCGATGGCCTTTTCCTCGAAGGCGACGGTGACGCGCTGGAGAATGTCGACGACTTCCTCTGGCGTGTGCTGGTCGCACCAGGAAGTAAAGCCCACAAGATCGGTGAAGATCACGGCCACGTCGTCGTAGCGGCGGGGCTTTACCTCGTTGGTGGACTTGAGTTCCTCGGCCACGATGTCAGGCAAAATCACGTGGAGCAGCTCGTCGGCGCGCTTGCGCTCTTCCTCGATCTGTTCGAGGTGGCGCTGCTCCTGCTTGCGCAGGTGCCGGCGCTCCAGGCAGTGGCCCAGGCGTGCGTTGAGGATGTCGCGATTGAAAGGCTTGGTGAGGTAGTCGGTGGCGCCGAGCTTCACGCAGCTCACCACCGAATCGATCGAATCGACGGCCGTAATCATGATGACCGGGACTTCCTTGAGGTAGCCGGTCTTGTTGAGGTGTTCGAGCACCTCGTAGCCGTTCATCTTGGGCATCATGATATCGAGCAGGATGGCGTCGAATTCTTCCTGCTCGATCTTTTCCAGGGCCTCCACGCCGTTCTCAGCCATGGTGGAGGTGTGGCCCATGCGGGAGAGGCGACGTACCAGCAGATCCCGGTTCGTGGGATTGTCGTCTACGACGAGAATGTGTCCTGTGTACGTATCCGCCATCACTCTTGGGGCCCCGCTGGGGGCGATTTGCCGCGCTCGACGGCCTTGCTACCTATTTCCCGAGCTGTTCTTCAATTTTACCCAGCAGGCGCTTTAGTTCAACCGGCTTGATATCGTAGTCGTCACAGCCCGCTGCCATGGCCTTTTCCCGGTCGGTTTCCATGGCATGGGCTGAGAGCCCGATGATGGGAATCTGCTTGGTGTTGGGGTTTTCCTTGATCTTGGTGGTCGCCGTCCAGCCGTCCATTACGGGCAGGCTCATGTCCATCAAAATCACGTCGGGGCTCTCGGTCTCCGCCATGGTGACGCCTTCCTGGCCGTCTTCGGCCATGACGACCTCATAGCCGCGTCGGGTCAGGCGCCGCGAGAGCATGTCGCGGTTCATCGGGTTGTCTTCTACGAGCAGAATCTTAGCCATTGGCTACTTCACTCCTCTTCCGGCGCGCGGTGATCGGCAGGCGCTCATGCACGAATGCCCGCAGCGTCTGGTAGAGCTCCTCGGAATCGAACGCACCCTTTTGCATGATGCGTTGGACGTTGGCTTCCAGGAACAGGCGTTCGTCCTTGGTCAGATCCTTGGCCGTCGTCACGATGATCGGGATCGTACGCCACAGGTCGTGGTCGCGCAGATCGTCGACCAGCTCGAAGCCGCTCATGTTGGGTAGCATCAGATCGAGCAGGATCACCGAGGGGCGTTCCTTGTGGATGAATTCGAGCGCCTCGGCGCCGTCCCTGGCCTGCGCCAGGGGCCAGCCGGCCTTCTCGACGGTGCGCATCACCATGTTGCGGGTCGCTTCGTCGTCCTCGACCACCAGCACCGGGCCGGAGGGGAAGCCCTCGTGGAAGCGCTTGATGAGAATGCTGAGCTTTTCCTGGTCCACCGGCTTGACCAGAAAGTCCGTTGCGCCCAGCGAGAAGCCCTTGCTGCGGTCGTCCACCATGCTGATCATCACGACCGGCGTGTTGCAGAGGTCTTCGCTTGAGCGGATCTTGGTAAGCACCGACCAGCCGTCCTCTTCGGGCATCATGACGTCGAGGGTGATGACGTCAGGGCGCAGCTCGTGTGCGAGGCGGATGCCGTCCTTGCCGTTGTCCGCCATGACGCAGCGATAGCTCTCGCGGGTGAGCGTGCGCTTCATCAGCTCGCGTACGGTCGAATCATCATCGATGACCAGGATGAGCGGCAGGCTCTCGTCGTCGGCCTCTGCCGCTTTTTCCGCGGGCTTGGCAGCCGGGGCCGGGGCGTCGCCCTGCTGGGCCTTGGCTTCGCTCTTCTGCGCCTGCTGGCTGCGCTTCTCGGCGGCCTGGCGCGCGGCCTCGGCGGGGTCGGTCTTGGGATCGATCACGACGGCCGGCAGCTTGATGTAGAACGTGGTGCCCACGCCCTCTTCACTGGTGACGTTGATGTCGCCGCCCATCATTTCGGTGAAGTGCTTGGTGATGGTCATTCCCAGACCCGTGCCGCCGTACTTCTTCGTCGTGGAGGCGTCGGCCTGGGTGAAGGCCTCGAAGAGCTTGGCGAGCTGGTCGGGCGTCATGCCGATGCCACTGTCGCCCACGCTGTATTCGATCCATTCCTTGCCGTGGTCTTCCAGGCGGCGCGCGCCCAGCGTGATGGTGCCGTTTTCGGTGAACTTGCTGGCATTGCTCAGCAGGTTCATCAGGATCTGGCGGATCTTCACCACGTCGGCATGCATCTCGCCCACGCCGGGGTCGATCTCTAGTTGCAGCGCGTTGTTGTTCTTCTCGATGAGCGGCATGATCGTGGTGTGGACCTCGTTGAGGGTTGCCGCCACGTCGAAGTCTTCGAGGTAGAAATCCATCTTGCCGGCTTCGATCTTGGAGAGATCGAGCACGCTGTTGATCAGACCGAGCAGGTGCTTGCCCGCGGAATTGATCTTGCCGAGGTCGGAGACGAACATGTCTTCGCCCATGTCCTCGGCATCTTCCTGCAGCATTTCCGAATAACCGATGATCGCATTGAGGGGCGTGCGCAGCTCGTGGCTCATGTTCGCCAGGAAGGTGCTCTTGGCCTGGTTGGCGGCCTCGGCATCGTCACGGGCCTGATTGAGCTCCTCGTCGCGCTGTTCGATGCTGGTAACCATCTCGTTGAAACGATCGGTCAGTGTGCCGATCTCGCCGCCAGTCGTGCGCTCAGCACGCAGGCTGTAATCTGCGGCTTCCGAGATCCGCTGCACGGTATCCACCAGCTCGTGGATCGGGCCCGTGATGGACTTCTGAAGCACGATGGAGAGCGCGAAGGCCACGCCCGTTGCGATCAGGAGCACGATGACGGTCAGGATGACGAACTGCTTGGCGCGCTCGACAAGCGCCGCGAGATCCGACTGCACGTAGATCGTGCCGATCTTCTTGCCGTCGAGAATGATCTCCCGATAGACGACCAGCGTATCGTCGCGGAACTCGTGGCCCGTGCCGCGCCGCTTGGGCGCGCCCTCGGGCTCGAGAATGTTCTGCCGAACGTATTTTGCGAAAACCTCGCCATCGGTGTCGAAGAGATAGGCCAGCATCACCGAGTTCTTCGCCTTCAGGGCGGAGAGAATCTCGGTGGCGGTCTGGGTATCGTTGAAGGAAATGGCGGCAGTGCTGTTTTCGGCCAGAATCTGCGCAACCAGGGAGAGCTCCTTGGTGATGCTCTGGCGCTGGCTGTAGTAGTCGTATCCAACAAAGGCCAGACAGGCCAGGAACAGCGACAGGGCGCTGGTCAACATGTAGGACCGCGTCAGCCGCGTTTTAATTGATGCATCCTGCGACCCGAGCATTCGCGCGTCTCCCTTGCTCCACTCGCGCGCTGGACCCGCGACTGCGGGGCCAGTGCCTACTGACCGACGATCGTCGCCACGCGGAGCAGTTTCGAGCTGATCTTGAACCCGGCATCCTGCGCAGTCTTCTGATTGATGGTCAGGCGAACGCCGCGCCCATCGTCGTTGAACTCGACCATGCCACCGCTTGTGGCAAAGCCTTCGATTTCACTGACGGTCAGCACGGCGGAATCGCCGAAGCTGCCCATGATCTCGCTGACCCGGGCCTTTGCCGAGGATTCGATGTAGATCATGTGGCACGCAGGTGCCTGCGCCAGGGATTCGAG
>JAGRBM010000413.1 GCA_020434085.1 Chrysiogenia bacterium
AACGGCAAGCCCCACACCCGGCTCACCACGCAGGAAGCGCTCGCCATCGAGCCGGGCCTCAAACCGAAAATGGTCAACGGCGCGGTCACCATGGACGAGTGGGGGATCGATCCCTTCCGCCTGTGCACGGCCAACGCCCTCTCGGCCGCCGAGGCCGGCGCGACCATCCGCAATCACACCCGCGTCACCGGTTTTCTCTTCGAGGGCAAGCGGGTCTGCGGCGTCAAGGTGCAGGATTTCCGCACCGGCGCCCACGAAGAGATCCGTGCCCAGGTTGTTTTCAATGCGGGCGGTCCCTGGGTGCTCAAGATTCTTGAGGGCACCGGTGCCACGGCGAAGATGCGGCCGGGCAAGGGCGTGCACGTCATCCTCGACCGGCGCGTGGTGAACGTGGCCGTCATGTGCAGCGCCGTCGACGGGCGAAGCATCTTCATCATGCCCCACGACAACTCGACCATCATCGGCACGACCGACGATGACTTCTACGGCGATCCCGACAGCCTCACCGTGAGCAAGGACGAGGTCGAGTACCTCATTCAGGGGATCGAGCGCGTGCTCCCCCAGGTGCGCAGCGCCCGCGTGGTGCGCGTGATGGCGGGCGTGCGCCCCACGCTCCACAAATGGGGCCCCAACGAAGATGAACTCTCGCGCGACCACAAGGTCTACGACCACGGCGCGCAGGACGGCGTCGAGGGCCTGTTCTCCATGGTGGGCGGCAAGCTGGCGGCCTACCGGATCATGAGCGAGGACGCCACGGACATCATCGGCGAGGCGCTCGGGCGAAAGGTCGCCTGCACCACGCATGTCAAACCGCTCCCCGGCGGTGAGAAGCAGCTCGATCTTCCCAAGCTGGCAGAGGAATCGGGGCTCTCGGAATACGCGCTCGCGCGCATCCACTTCCGTCACGGCGCGCGCACGCAGGACATCGCAAATCTCTGCAAGGAACGCCCGGGCCTGCAGCGCATCGTGTGCGCCTGCGAGCCGGTGACGGCGGCCGAGCTGACTTATGCGGTGCGCAGCGAGTGGGCGGCCAAGCTCTCGGACCTGCGCCGGCGCACGCGCCTTGGCACCGGTCCCTGCCAGGGCTGCCGCTGCACGCTGGAGGCGGGCTGCGTGCTGGCCGAGGAACTCGGTCACAGCGGCGAGGGGCAGCTCCAGGAAACCTACGACTTCCTGCGCAATCGCTGGAAGGGCAAGGTGCCCATCCTCGAGGGCGAACAGGTCGCGCAGGAAGAACTCCTTCAGCAGACTCACCTGCGCGTGCTGGGCATGCACCACTTTGTTGGCGACGACGGTCCCTTCGAGGGCTGGCGCGACCTGGCAAAGGCCGCGCGTGAGCCCGCACCGGTGCGCCCGCGCAAGGAGGTTGCCAGTGAGTGACCTCATTGTAATCGGCGGCGGCGCGGCCGGCGTGATGGCCGCTGCGGCAGCCAAAGAGGGCGGCGCGAGCGTCACGCTTGTCCAGCGCGCGCCCGGGGCCAGCGCGCTCTCGAGCGGCGCGATCGACTTTGCGGGCGATCCCGGCCTCGTGCCCGGTCGCGCGATGCAGGAGAACCCCTCGCTGCAGGCGAACCTCGCCGCGCAGCTCAATCACAATCCCTGGCATCCCTTCCACCAGATGGCGGCCGAATACGGCGCGCCCGAGGCGAAGGCCGGCCACCTGCTGCGCGGGCTAGAAGTGGCCTGCGCGCTGATCAAGGACCGCGGAGGCCTCGCGCTCGAAGGCGACGGCAGGGAAAACAGCGCGCGCATTACGCCGCTGGGCACCTTCAAATTTGCCGCGCTGGCCCAGAGCGGCTGCGGGGCCTTCAGCGCCGACGAGCTGCGCGCGATGCGCCCGGTCTTTGTGGGCTTCGAGGGGCTTCCCGGAACGGTGGCCGCGCGGCAGGCGGTGGTCTTCGATCACGTGCGCGGCGCGAAAGAGGGAACGAGCCGCTCGGTTGAGATACCGCTGGCCGAGGCGCTGGGCCCGAACTCGAACGCCATCGGGCTGGCGAGCCTCTTCGACGACGAGAACTACGCCCGCGAGGTGGCGAAGAAACTCGCCGCGGCAGTCGCGGACTTCAAAGATGCGACGCACCTCGTGCTCCCGCCGGTGCTGGGCATAGAAAATACCGGGCGCGCCCGGGCCATCTTCAACGAAGAGGTCGGCCCCGAGGTGATCGAGACCCTGGCCGTGCCGCCCTCGGCGCCGGGTGTGCGTTTCGATCTGGCATTGCAGCGCGTGATCAAGGCGCTTGATATCGAAGTGCTCGCCGGCGACGTGATCGGCGTTGAATGCGCGCGCGGCGCCGTCGGCTCGCTGAAGGTGCGCCTTGCCTCTGGCGAGGAAAAGGCCCTGCGGGCCCCGCGCTACGTGCTCGCCGGCGGCAAGTTCATTGGTGGCGGCATCGAGAAGGAAGGCGCGCTGCGCGAGTCGCTCTTTGGGCTGCCGGTCTTCTGGAAAGACCAGCGCTTTGTCTCGGTGACCAACGAGGAGATCTTCGACCGGCGCTTCCTGCGCTCCCACGCCGCGTTCTGCGCGGGCCTTCGCGTGGACGCGAAGATGCGGCCGGTGGGCGAGGACGGCGCGGCGATCTACGAAAACCTCCATGCCGCGGGCAGCGTGCTCGGCGGCTACGACGCGGTGGCCGGGCCCGGCGGGCTCGGCGTTGCACTGGTAAGCGGCTACGTTGCGGGTCAGCACGCAGGAGGCGGTGCATGAACCCGGTCGAGGTCACGCCCAAACAGCTCGCTGCGCTTGTAAAGCTCTGCGGCCAGAGTGCCGTCAGCACATTGGAGAGCGATCGCATTGCCAACTCCACCGACTGCTGGCCGGCCACCAAGATCGACATTCGCGACGCGCGCCTTGGAGTGCTGCCCGCGGTGGTGGTGC
>JAGRBM010000414.1 GCA_020434085.1 Chrysiogenia bacterium
GAAAATTTCACGTTTTGGGCTTCGCGACGCTTCAACCCTTGCCGGGCGCGCGGCTAGGTTGGTAACCCTTCTTTTTGTTGCAGATTCACAGAGCCTCTGTCATGATTTGCGGCATGTCCGTCATCAGGATCGCAATCTGCGATGACCACCCGGTCTTTCGCGCCGGCATGGTGTCCGTGATCAACGAACACGAGGACTTCGACGTAGTTGTGGAAGCGGGCAGCGTCGACGAACTCAACGACCGGCTTTCCGGTACTCCGGTGGACGTCGTTCTGCTGGACATCGAGCTGCCCGGTCGGGACGGGCTGAGCGCGCTGCCCGAGCTGGTGCGCGAGCATCAGGTGCTGGTCTTCTCCGCTTTCGACGATGCGCGCACGGTCAAGCAGGCCATGGAGTCGGGGGCCGTGGGCTTCGTGCGCAAGGATGCCGATTCGGCAAACCTGATCGCCGCGCTTCGCGAAGCGGCGGCCGGTCGCACGGTGCTCGATCACGAACTGGCCATGCGCGTGGCGCAGTCACTGCGCGCCGAACCCGACGCGGTGGCGTTCCGCCGCAAGGTTGCCGATCTCACCTCCCGCCAGCGTGAGGTGCTGGCCCTGCTGGCGCAGGGGAAATCGAACAGGGACATCTCGGACGCACTCTTCGTCAGCGAGGGGACGGTCAACAATCACGTAACCCGAATCCTGCATGCATTGCAGATGCCGGACCGGACCAAGCTCGCGGTCATGCTGATCCGCCACAATGTGGAGGTGTAGGCCGGCGTGAACGGACTGCTTCCCGACTTTTCCCAATGGCCCGGCCCGCCGGGGTTCTACTGGGGGCTCTTTGCGCTTGGCGTACTGGCAACGATTTATCCGCTCGTCGTCACGGCGCGAAGGCGCGTCTACTACGCGTTTGGAATTCTGGCCTTCGGTTCGTTCTACATCATGGGGCCGCGAATGATCTGGATCATGGTTCCCGCCGGGACCCTGGGCGTGTTGATTCCATGGCGTCTTCACTATGTCATGCAGGTTCCGGCCTGGTTCAGGTTCCGCCGTCTGAGCGTGCGGGAAATGAAAGACCGCGTGCAGGATCTACTCATCGACGGGGCCGTCGTGCTCGGCACGATGCTGCTTCTTGACTTCTTCTACCGGCGAAACGGCGCGGGTGCTTATCCAATCCCGATTGCACGCGGGCGGGACCTGCTGGAATTTCTGGCCATTGCGGGCGCGCTGAGCGGGACGTGGTTTGCGGTGCGAGAACTCACCTACCGCCTGCTGGGCGTGCCGGGTTTTGCCAGCCCTCCCGACGAGGGCGTGACGCCCGAAGGCACCGAGATGCTGCTCTTCACCAACCTGGCGGTGTACGGGCTGGTATTTCTGATCGCCGCACCGGTGCAGCTCACGATCCACTACACGTACCTGGCGACCGGTCCGTGGCCCACGTTGCTGGTGTTGCTCGCCGCTTTTTACATGAACACGCTTTTCACCGTCTGGGTGGAGCGCCGCGAACGGCTGCGCGCGGCGCTTCGTGACATCCATCTGAGCGAGCGCATGGCGGCCATCGGGGAAGTCAGCTCGCGGATCATGCACCAGATGCGCCATCAGCTCGGCCTCATGGCGGCCAGCACGTACATCCTTCAGCGGCGTCTGGGGACCAATCGGCAGGGCGATCAGGTCACCATCGAAGCGGAGCTGGCCAAGCTCGATGCCGTGCGAGAGCAGCTTCGCCGCCTTTTGGTCGAGGAACTGCCCGGCCCGGACGGTGAGATCGTGCCCGATGAAACAGGGAACGAGGGGGCCGGTCCGGCACTGCGCGAGCTGGTGCTCGTCCAAGCCGAGTCCCTGGAGCCCATGGCGGAGCAGCGGGGAATTCGCCTGCACGTCGGGGAATCGAATCTTGGATATGTGCCCAGGCTCCCCAATGTCATCGGAGATGCGATCTTCAACGTGATGGAGAACGCCGTCTTTGCCGCGCGGGGCGCCGTGCAGGTCAGCTTCTCGGGTGAGAATGGCGTTGCTTGTCTGCACATCATCGATGACGGACCGGGCATTCCCGAAGAGAATTTGCACAAGGCGACGCAGCCCTTTCACACGACAAAGGTGGATGGGACCGGAATGGGATTGGCGATCGCGCTCTCGGCCGCCAGGCGCGAGGGCGGTGAGATGGAACTCAGGAACTGCAGTGGCGGCGGACTGGAAGTGAAATTCAGCTTTCCGGGCGCCGGTGGGGAGGAAGAGAAATGAAGCAGGAAAAGAACAAGCGACTTGCTGTCGGCATCGCGGGGGTCGCAATCGTTTCCCTCTGGCTCGGCTGGTACCTGCTGCGCCCGGTGGCTGTTCCCCAAGCGCGGCCGGCAAAGCAGATCCCTTCTGCCATCTCGCCGGGCATCGAGAGCGGGGAGAGTGACCGCGAGTTCTTTGCGCGCGTGCATCCGGTTGTGATGGACCGGAATGTCCGTGGGGAACTGGTACTGGGGCCGGGGCTGCTTTCCATCTTCGACGCATTCCGTGCGCGCTACCTGGGGCTCGGAAAGCAGATGATGTTCGATGCATTCGGACAGTGGGCCAGCGAGGGCTACGAGGAGGATGATGCCACCTACCTCGCATCGATTTTCGAAAAGTACATCGGCTATCTCGAATTACTCGACCAGCCCGGCTTCTTCCC
>JAGRBM010000415.1 GCA_020434085.1 Chrysiogenia bacterium
AGGCGGCAAGCCCCTCGACGCGCTGGATGGGGTCCTGGAAGACGACGGTATCGGCGTAGAGCTCGCCCAACACCCGCTCGCGCAGGTTGTGATCGGAGAGGTTGGCGAACAGGTCGCCGATGGCCTGTGATCGTGGATCCATTGGAAACTCCTCGACGGCGAGTCTGTGTTCGCCGGGTCAAGGCCCCAGTGTAGCAAACCAGACGGCCGGGGGTTTTTCTTTTGCCCGACGGCGCCGGTATTCTTCGCACTGCATGCAGGAAGACACTTCAAGCAAAGCCGCCCGCTGGGCGGTGCTTGCCCTGGCGCTGGGCATTCGCCTTGTGGGGATCGCGCGCTTTGCGCTCCATCCCGACGAGGTGGGACGCCTGGTGTGGCTCTCCCAGCCGCACTTCGACGCGGCCGAGTCGGCGGTGATGGGCAAGGGCGCGCTGGCGAGCCTGTGGCTCTCGAAACTTCTCTACGATTGGCCCGGCACGCTCTTCTGGGTGCGGCTTCCCTATGCGCTCGCCGGCGTGGCCGGGGTTGCCGCGATGTACGGGCTCACCCGCCGGATCTCGGGCGAGAAAGCCGCGCTCGCAGCAGCGTTTCTCACGGCGCTGGCGCCGATGCACGTGGCCTACTCCCAGCTCTTCGAGGAATACATCTTCGTCTTTCTCTTCGCCGCGCTGGCGCTGATTCTCGCGCTGGATTTCCTGAGATCGCCCGAGAATGCGGGCGCCTTCGCGCTCAAAGCCCTTGCTCTGACGAGCGTCGGTCTCCTCCTTGGCGGGTATCTCATCCTGCCGTTCTTTGCCGCGCTGGCGGCGATGCTCGCGTGGGAGCTTCGCGGGCGACTCTCGCCAAAGCACTGGCTGCTGCTCGCGGCCTCGCAGCTTCCGGTGCTCGCGCTCTTTGTCTGGCTCTGGACGGGCGCGGGCGAGGCGGCCGCCTACTACCACGAGATCACCCGCCTGTGGGGTTTTCTGCCGCTGGCCTTCAAACCGCAGGCCGTGCTTGTCGACCTGCTCTCCCATGTCGAGCTCTGGCTGTGGATGGGAACGCCGCTTTGGCTGAGCGCAATCGAGTGGATTCTGGCCGCGGCGATGTTTGCGCTTCTGGTGCAGGGCGCGCGCACTGTGCGCAACGATGCGGGAGCGCCCGCCGCACGCGTTCTGGTGGGAAGCCTGCTCGGGTGCGCCGCATTGCTGGCCTGCGTCTTTGCCTTTCTCTATCACGCGCCCCAGTTTCGGGCCCGTGCCTACATGGCGGTGCTGCCGGGCGTGCTGGCGCTGATTGTGCTCGGCTGGAGGCGCTCGGGCGCGCGGCTGCGCCTGTTTGCGGGACTGAGCCTCGGCATTCCCGGAGCGCTCTCGCTGGCGATGATTGCCTGGGGCCTGCATCCCTCCTATCCGCCCTACATGCCGCTGCTTGCAAACACGGTCGCGCAGCAGCAGCGGCAGGGGACGCCGCTGAGCATCCATCCGCCCTATCTGGCGGAGATGCTCCCGGTGGCGGCGCGCCTGATGGAGATGCAGACGCTTGTCGATGTCGGCGAAGCCTGCCCCATGGACCGTCTTTTCCCCGTGCGCGCCGATGAAGCCCGGCGGCGCGAAGCGCTCGCCGCATGCGCGAATGATCTCGCGGCGGCAAAGCGCTGCATGCTCGGAATTCCGGTTCTCTACGAAGCAGGTCTCGACCCCGAACACACCCTGAGCGGCGCGCTCTCGATCCTGCACAACTACACGCCGCGCCCCCGGCAGGACGATTCGCCCACCAGCGCGTTCGTTGAAGTGCTTTGTCCGGCCGGGCCGCCCACATGAATCGGCGAGCGACTGGCCAAGCGATTCATTATCGCACACTGTACGCTTTCGCTGGTTATGACATGTAATTTTAACGTGCTAGCAAACACGCACAATCATTGCGGAGATGGATCAGACATGAGAGATACAAGGGAAAATAAAATGCAGTTTGGCCGAGTGGCAATGTTCGCGGCCTTTTTGCTTTCGTTGAGTGCATGCGGCGATGGTTCCGCGCCCTCGCGCTATGAACTCGGAGTGCTGGTAGGACCTAACTCTGCACAGGCAACGTCGGTTTTCTCAGATCTATGTGACGCAAATTGTGACGGCGAGATCGACCCCGTCATGGGCGGGTCCGTGCGGGGCATGGAAGTTTCCGGTGTCGACAATGACTTTTATGCACTGGTTACCGGAACCATCGGTGTCACGATTTTTCAGGATATTACCGAACACTTCCACGATGCGGCCGAGACCAGATTGAAAACCCAGTATCCCACTGGAAGTGGCGAGCCCGTCGATTATGGCGAGTGGTGGGGGGTGTATTTCATGCCTGCCTGCCTCAGCGGATCAGGCACAATGACTTACGTTGAGCGCGGCGTGGCCGAGGTCACCTCAGAACAAGATATCGAATACGAGGAATACATCCGAAGCTATGACATCATTTTTTCTGACTGCCGCATGCTGGGGGACTTTTTGGGTGACTCGGGAATAGAGTCGCTCACACTGGATGGCAGTGTGCATTTCGAGAATCAGTTTGAAGCCGGTGTCGTCCATGAACGCGGACTCGATTTCTACGGCGCCCTGGTCATCAATCCTGATGAAACTCTCCCCAATGCAACCCCGGTATGGGGCTCGAACATACCGGTGAATTTTGCAGTTTTCAATGTGACGGGGCCTTCAGACAGCAACGCAGGCAACAAGATCTGCTACGGCTTCATTACCGGTTCGGAAATGGAATGCACGAATGAGGGCGGAGTCTACTATGAAGGAGCATCGGTCGCACCGATGTTGTGGCATTGGTTTGAGTAATGCCTCGCATGCCTGGTCACCCAACCAAAACGCAGTGCCCTGACGCTAGGGCAGGATCACCGTATCGCGGTGCCAGTGGGCGTCGTCGGTCTCGGGGTGGTCGGCGTTGTAGTGCAGGCCGCGTGATTCCTGGCGCATCTGGGCGCTCCGGATGATGAGCGAGGCCACTGTGGCCAGGTTGCGCAGCTCGATGAGCGGCTCGGTCACCTTGTAGTCCCAGTAATACTCGTCAATTTCAGTGAGCAGGTGCTGGATGCGCGCGCGGGCGCGCTCAAGGCGCTTGTTCGAGCGCACGATCCCCACGTAGTCCCACATGAAGCGCCGGATCTCATCCCAGTTGTGGGAGACCACCACCATCTCATCGGGATCGACGGCGCGCCCGGGATCCCAGGCGGGGATCTCGAAGTCGCGGTGGGGCGGCTCCTCGATGCGGCCCTGTTCGAGCAGGTGCTTGCCCGCGCGGTCGGCATAGACGAGGGCTTCGAGCAGCGAGTTGCTCGCCAGCCGGTTGGCGCCGTGAAGTCCGGTGAACGCGCTCTCGCCGGTGACGTAGAGCCCACGCACCGCGGTCTCGCCATTGGGATCGGTGATGAGTCCGCCGCAGCAGTAATGCGCGGCCGGCACCACGGGGATGGCACTCACGGCCGGATCGACGCCGAACTCCCGGCAGGTGCGGGTGATATGGGGAAAGCGCTCTTCGAGAAATTCTGATCCCAGGTGCGTCGCGTCGAGGAAGACGCAGTCGGCGCCCGAACGCTTCATCTCGGTATCGATGCTGCGCGCCACGATGTCGCGCGGCGCCAGATCGGCCATGTCGTGGTAGCGCTTCATGAACGCGTCGCCGCTTCGGGTGCGAAGGATCGCCCCTTCGCCGCGCAGTGCTTCGGTAATCAGAAAGCTCTTGGCCTGCGGGTGATACAGGCAGGTCGGGTGGAACTGGATGAACTCCATGTTCGCCACCGGCACGCCCGCGCGAAAGCCCATGGCGATCCCGTCGCCGGTGGCAACATCGGGATTCGAGGTATAGAGATAGACCTTCCCGCAACCGCCGGTGGCGATCATCGTGCTGCCGGCGCGAACGGTTTCAACAAGGCCCGACTCGGTGCGCAGGACGTAGGCGCCAAGGCAGCGGTTGACCGCGTTGCGGCTGCCCAGCTCGCGCGAAGTAATCAGGTTGATGGCGCAGGTATGTTCGAGAATCTCGACGTTGGGGTGGGCGCGCGCCGCCTCAAGCAGGGCGCGGGCGATCTCACGGCCGGTCTGGTCCTCTGCATGCAGCACGCGGCGCTGGGTGTGGCCGCCCTCGCGGCCCAGGTCGAACTCGCCGTCCTCGCGCTTGGTGAAAGAAACACCCCAGCGGTCGATAAGCTCATGGACCAGGGGAGGGCCCGCGTGGACGACCAGGCGCACCGTGTCTTCGTGGCAGAGCCCGGCCCCGGCGGTGAGCGTGTCGGCCACGTGGGCATTCTCGTTGTCGGAATCGCTCCAGACACTGGCGATGCCGCCCTGGGCGTAGCGGGTGGAACTCTCGGTCATCTCCCGCTTGGTGACAATGAGCACGCGGCCCTTCTCGGCCATGCGCAGGGCGAAGAAAAGCCCGGCGATTCCAGAGCCAATGACCAGAATGTCGGTTTCCCGCTCCATGCGCTCTCTCCAGAGGGGGCTTCGGGGGCCTCCCGCGTGGCATCCCGGCCAGTATGGGCGCCGGGGGCCGCAAATACATGCCCCAGAGTGCGCCGCCGGGGCAAGGGCAAGTGCTTGTAATTTTTAGTTTTTTCCGGGTAAAATCGGACCAGCGGGAACAGGTGTACCCCCGAGGATGCTGGGGGATATCCCGCCGGACGTGGGACAAACGGGATTGGGTAGATGACTCTCAAGGCAGCCATCAGCGGAATTGTGACCCTGGCGCTACTTCTGGCGGCAGTGCCGGCCTCGGCCGAGCTCTACGTATGGAAGGCCGCCGACGGCTCGATGCACTTTTCCGACAAGCCGCGCCACCAGGGCTACAAGAAGCGCGAGACCGAAGAGGACGAAGCCGACTTCGAGTCCGAAGACCTCGACCGCGTCGCCCTCAACCAGCACATCCAGTATCTCTCCAGGCGCTACTCCATCGATGGCAATCTCATTCGCGCCATGATCAAGGTCGAGAGCAACTTCAACCCCGAGGCGCTCTCCCACAAGGGGGCGATGGGGCTCATGCAGCTCATGCCCGAGACGGCCAAGTTCGTCGGCGTCGACGATGCCTACGATCCGCTCCAGAACGTGAGCGGCGGCGTCAAGTATCTGCACTATCTCATCCGTCGCACCGGCGGGAATCTCGTCCACGCCATTGCCAGCTACAACGCCGGACCCAACGCGGTCGAGCGCTACAACGGCGTGCCTCCCTACAAAGAGACTCAGAACTACGTCCGCAAGGTCGTTCAGTATTACCGGGCCTACAAGAAACAGCAGAGCGAACAACCCGAAGCGCCCGCGCGCCCGGAGCGCTCTCCGATTTCCCTGGTCCGAAGCTCCTTCTAGCAGGAAGGGCGAGGGCGGGGCCGCGCGCCCTGATTAGCAACGCGAGGGACGGCGAATCGGCGCCGCGCCCCGTGAATCTGTGAATGTGAGAGAAACGCCACGCACCATGGCGAGACCACAGGAAAAAGACGAGCACCCGGCGGGATTCTGGGGCCACTTCTACCGGGCCTCCGACCTGCTCGAAGAAGGGCAAACCGCCGAGGCCATCGACGAACTCGATGAGGCCCTTGCCCTTCAGCCCGACCACCCCGAGGCCAGCGCGATGCGCGCCGCCGCCCTGTTCAAGGCCGAACGCCTGGACGAGGCGATCGACGCCTACCAGCTACTCATTGAAGCCAACCCCGGCCAACCCGCGCTCTACCTGAACCGCGCGCTGGTACTCATCAAGGCCGAGCGTTTCGATGAGGCCGAGCACAACCTGCGATCCGCTCTCGACAAGGGCGGCGATTCCAGGCGCCTGCACGGCTACCTGGGCCTGGTCTACTCCAAAAAGAGTGAATACGAGAAAGCCATCATTGCCTTCAACAAGGCCGGCGCCAGGAAAATGGTTGCCGAGATGGAAGCCATGATCGACAAGCGCCGCCAGGGCATGAGCGAGCCGCCGGCCAGCGCGGGCAAACCGGTTGCTCCTCCGCCTGCCCCCGGCAGCGCGGCGGCAAAGCTCGAAAACGAGATCGCATCCGAAGCGCAGCGGACCGAGGAAAATCTCATCGATGCTGCCCAGCGGCGCCGCGAACTCCTTCGCCGCAGGCGCACGCCCGATGAGGTGCAGACCAGCGCTCCGGAGAGCCCAAAGAAAGCTGCACCGGACAGCGAGCCGCCCGCAGCGGCCCCCAAACCCAGGCCAGAACCCGTGGCGCCGCCACGGAAAACCCAGGCGCCGGCCCCCAAGGCAGCCGCGCCCGTGGAGGTAGTGCCCCTCGTGAGAGAAGACGCTCCGGCCCTGCTGCTTGAAACCCCCGGACTGCTCCGCATTTCACTCGAAGAGCCCAGCATCGCGCGGCTCACCG